>JAFVZE010000063.1 GCA_017508315.1 Kiritimatiellia bacterium
GGATGAGCTGGAGTTTGCCGTCCGCCGAAATCGGCTCGGCGGGAACGCAGTCGACGGGGAAGCCCGACCCGGGGCGGTAGAACTGCACGGTCAGGAAATTATTGTTGGTGCAACTCGCCAGAAGATACATCGCCTCGTAGCAGCGGTTCGGCACTCGGAACTGAAGACGTGTAGGCGTTGCGCTGAGCGCCCCCGCCCAACGTCCGCCGAACGTACCGTTGTTCGGAGCGCCGTACTCGGAAACGCACGCCTCGCGGACCCACGAGCGCGCAAGATCGACCGACCGTGACGAGGAGAGGAAAGGCACGTCCCCGAACATCGTCCTGTCCGCGGCGGGATTGCCCGCGCTCGTCGCGACCTTCCCGAGCGGAACCCGGTACCAGCCTGACGCGGAAACGACGCTCGATCGTTTCACCTCCGAAACTGTCGCGCCCCTCGATGAGCGGACGGCAAGTTCCTTCCCGGCCACGTCGGCGGTCGCCGGAAGCGCATGCAGAAGGATGTCGTCCACATAGAACGCGAGATAGCCGTCGACGAGTTCGACGGCCAGCCGGAGACGGCGCACGGCTGGCGTCTGCCAGCGCTCGCTTTGGAGATATTCGCAGATATCCCCGACATCCTGCGGGATCGAAAAAGTGCGCTTATACCGGCCGTTCGGCGTGTAATCGCAATTCTCCCACCAATAAGTCATCTTCTCGCGCGGCGAGGTCGAGCCCGGATAACCGCGCTTCTGCGGGTTCTCGCCCGTCGGATCGCTGTAGCGCCAGGCATATCCGTTCGCCTTGGAGATGACCGTCAACTTCTCAAGCCCGCGTCCGAACGAAAGAGTGAGATTTTCCTTTTCCGGGAGTACCGCGTCGAATTCAAGCCGCGTTCCCTTCTCAATCGTCGCACCCTGAGCGAGCCACGCCGATGAAACAAAACAGACCGCGAACACTTTCTTAAGGTTGCACATCACGATGTTTCCTTTTCCGTATAACTTTTTTATCTGAAAATAACCTGCATCCCGAGAAGTTCCTTGGGATCGAATTCATAACATCCGATATCGGGTTTAGATCCGATAATCCGCGCTCGGCCGAGGAGGTCCTTTGCCCCTGTCATCCAACCAAGCTCGACAGCGGCATCGACCGTCGGCCCGGATACGACCGTGTAATCGCCTTTGAACGGCTTGCGGAAACGCAGCGAGCCGGGCGAAAGAAGAATGTTGTTTTCGCCGCCAAGGCCGTATTCACTCGCCGAATGCTTGAAATTGCCGCACCAATCCGTTGACCCTTCATCCGGAATCAGAGTGCCGTCGTTCCTTCGAACATTGTAAATAAGCGTATTGCGTACGGTTGCCTTACCTATAATCGGGAAAATCCTGCCAGCGGACCTTTCGTCGCTCCACCCTTTGGCGACACAATCAACGATAGTGCAGTTGTCGACAAGGACAGCACTTTTAGACTTATCAGTGTATATCACCTGTGCTGAAAAATAATTATTGATCCATGACATTTCACAACGGGCAAAGAGACAGTTTCGAATAACCGTCGCCGATTTCTGCTTTCGCACCCACACCACTCCAAGAGTATGTCCATCGGTGAAATCGGCAAATAGGCATCCGTCAAAGACCGGCGAGGCATCTGAGTTGACATAGACAATACTTCCTATGTGGGGAATTTTGCCATTTGTGAATTTACATCGGCGGAATGTCGGTGCCACAGTATTGTCATCAAAGTAAATCATGGAAGTATCATACATTTGCATATATTTAGGATTAGTATAGCCGGTAAATGTACAATCCGAAATTTCGCCGTCGGGATTTTGAAACAGAGCTCCACCAAGCGCCAAAGGAACATTGTTGAAATCAACAGTAAGCCCTTCAAGTTTGGCATCGCGTGATTTCATTACAATCATTCCCTTTTTATACACGTTCGATGCCACGGCTTCGGTCATATCAGCCCGGAGTTTCAATATGGTACCGGCGCCTAAACCCGTCATCGACTGTCCGTTTTCAAGAACAATTGAATGATCCGGGAAGATAAACTCCCCTTCAGCAATATGAAGACGGTCGCCGTATGTCGCCTCTGAATTGCCGTTGGTAAGAACTTCATAACCTCCGGCTACGGTAGCCTTGGCAGTGCCTAAAGAAAGTCCATTATTCTCATCATCGCCATCGGTCGAAACGTAGATCGTTCTTGGCGTATAATACTCAAAGCAGCCGATGTCTGGAGCCATGCCTTCAATCCGGCCGCGTCCACGAATATCAGTTGAGCCGGCCATCCAATCGAGTTCTTTAGCCGCATTGACCGTAGGCCCGCTTACGGGAATATAGCGATCACCTTCCGCATATTGAAAATCGATTGCCGCCGGTGTAATTTGCACATTTCCCTCGCCTTCCAAAAGCTGCTCGCTGGCGCAATACGAATAGTTCCCCGCCCTGCACGGTTGGAGCTGTCCGGTCTGATTGGTACACCCATACACAAGCGTATTTACCACATTGCCGAACTTTATGACCGGTCCGCAGAGATTGACCCACGTCAGATCATTAGTGGCGAAAGCGTTTCCGACAAATCGACAATCTATAAATGAACAGTTCTCAAGAGTCGATTTTGCATTGCCGGAAATAGTACCTGTTGCATATTTTCCAGAGTGTGTATCCTGATTGTTTGCCACCCTCAGAAACTGACAGTTGCGAACAAGAAGTTTGGTAGAGTTGTTATCAACTCGGATTGCACCTGGAGTCCAATGTGTCGAACCGCAGGTGCCGTCAATGAATGAGGTGTGAGTTATGAAAGGAGCGTCCGCCGCTTTTATGTCAATCAACGGACGGCGGTACGTGATCTGAAAATTGCGAAAAACACAATTCGAGACCACGGGGGAAATTGTTGTATCCTCATAGTGCAGCAGCGTGCCGTTCCACGTAGTATTGTAATTTGCAACTGAAAGATCCGCCATGACTCCCTTGGGGCTGTATGCCAACGCTCCGGTAAGTTCCGTTTTGGTGCCGGCATAGTAACACATATTAATTGACTTGAAGTCAATCTCAAAGCTGAGCAGTGAGCAATCTGAAGCCGTAAGAGCGAATTGTCTATGCGCGCTCGTCACGTTTAGACGCGTCAAATCCCGCCCTGCGCCCACAACGCTTTGTCCATTTGTGAGGACTATCGTCTCGGACGGCATATTGAACTCACCCGCCCCTACTATCAGCCGGTTGCCGGCCGTCGCTTCGGCCGTACCGTTGGTCATCGCCGTATAGGCGGCGGCGATAGTGGCTTTTGCTGTCGCCGAAGAAAGTCCGTCGTTCTTGTCGCTACCGTCGACGGTTACATAATAATCCACTGCCGCGGATACGGTCAAAGCCATAGCCGCTACAACAACAGACAGCATCGCTTTCATAATTGATTTCCATTGGTTGGGTAATTAACTCAGAGCAAGAATATCATTTACCCCCCCCCCTGTCAAATCCCGATCCCAAAATGCGTTCCCGAATTCATTTTTCCGTCGCGGCGTTGGCGGCGACCTTCAGAACCTCGGCGGCGGTCGCGGCATTCACTCCGGCGGCGGCGGCGATTTCTTCCGCCGAGGCCTTGGCGATGCCGTAGATTGATCTGAAGCGCGAAAGCAGCTTGAGTTTCTTCGCCTCCCCGATCCCCGGCACTTCGTCCAGAACCGATTCGCGGATCGAGCGGTCCCGCAGTTTGCGGTGATAGGTTATCGCGAAACGGTGCGCCTCGTCGCGAAGCCGGGTCAGGACGAAAAGCGCCTGCGAATCGCGCGGCAGAATCACGTTCTCGCGCCCGTCGTCGAGCACGATTTCCTCGTGGCGCTCCGCAAGACCCACGGTCGGAACATCGCAGATCCCCAGTTCCGCGAACACTTCACGCGCCGCACGGAGCTGGGTGATGCCGCCGTCGCAGACGAACAGGTCGGCGCGCGGCGACTTTTCCGCAAGCGACGATTCCGGCCCGTAGCGGCGGCGCACCACTTCCGCCATCGAGCGTGGGTCGTCGGCTCCGGCCACGGTGCGGATGCGGAAGCGGCGGTACCAGCGTCCGTCGGGAATGCCGTCGCGGGCGACGACGAGCGACGCTACCGAATGCTCGCCGAAAAGATTGGAGATGTCCACGCACTCTATCGTCCGCGGCGGCGCGGCGAGACCGAGCGCGGCGGCGAGTTCCTCCAGTCCGCGCCGGGCGTCGTCTTCGCGCATCTTCGGGGTTTTGCGCACAAAATGCGATTTGGTCATTTCCTTGAGCGCAAAGACCGTGTCGCGCAGTTTCGCCGCGGCTTCATAGTCGCCCGCGGCGGCGGCTCCGCGCATCCTTTCGGCGACCTCTTCGATGACGGCGGGGCGTTCGCCGTTCAGAAACGCGCAGGCTTCCTCAAAGCGCGATCTGTACTCTTCCGCCGAGATCCGCCCGAGACACGGCGCCGAACACGTGCGGATGACATCGGCGAGGCAGTGCCGATGGGTTTCGCCGTCCGGCTCGAGCGCATCGCATTCGCGGATGCCGTAATGCTTCTCCACGAAATCTTTTGCGGTGCGCACCACCGGACTCGACGGGAACGGCCCGAAATACAAGGCCCCGTCGTCGCGCACTATCCGGCAGCAGGTGAAGCGCGGCCATTTCGCGAGCGGATCGGCCCGAAGCGAAAGATAGCGCTTGTCGTCGCGCATCAGAATATTGAAATGCGGCTTGTGCTTCTTGATGAGCGAGGCCTCGGTCAAAAGCGCCTCGGCGTCGTTGCGCACGGTTATGAATTCGAGGTCGAACACCGTCTCCACCATCGAGCGCACCTTGGGAGCATGGCGCGCTCCCGGCCGGAAATAACCGAGGACTCTTCTGCGCAGACTCTTCGCCTTGCCGATGTAGATTATCACGCCCCGGCGATCCCGCATGAGATAGCAGCCGGGGCGGTCGGGAACGGTCTTAAGCCGTTCTCTCAGAACTTCGTTCAAGCGTCGGCCAGTTCCTTGGCGGAATCTTTGGCCTTCTCCTTGGCGGCCTCTTCGTCGGCCTCCTTCTCACCCTCGGCAAGTCCCTTCTTGAATTCGTTCTTGGCGCGGCCGAGCGACTTGGCAAGTTCAGGAATCTTCTTCGCGCCGCCGAAAAGAACGAACGCGACCACGAGGCAGATAACGAGCTGCCACGGTCCGATATTCTGAATGAAACCGAAAATCATCTTTTACCTCCTTTGTTTATTTCCGTATAGAATACCTAATTTGAACGACGAATGCAAGAGAGGGCGCTTACGGCCCGGAAAAACAGTAGCACACCGTTCCCGGAAAGTATCTTTTCCGGTCGAAGCCGTTGCCGTAGAGATCGGTGAGCGCGCATCGCCTGGAGATATCCGCGGCTTCGTCGGACGAAAGTCCCGCGTAGACGGTGCATCCGCCGGAAAACACCGCTTTGACCGCGTTTCTCCCGTATTTCGAACGGGAGACGAAGCGCCGCCCCTCGAGCGCGCGGGCCATCTGCGCATGGGCGACGAGCGAAGGATGCGCAAAACCGTCCGCCGCGAGCAGCGTCAGATACGACGGCTTCGTCCCGAGCGCGCGGTAGCCGTGCGTCGAATAGAGGAACACCCGCTTTAGATTCGCTTCGGTCAAGAGACTGATCACGTATCTCACGGTACGGTCCGAAAACGACGCGCACTCCTCGACGGTCGCCGCCTTCCACGGCACCGCCGCGCCGTAAAGCCCGCTCATCCGGAGCGAATTGCCGCCGCGGTTGCCGGTCGCCGCGCCCTGCCCCTCGCTCATGTAAATCGGCTTCGCGCTCCCCGGATGAGCGTCGGTCACCGGCCTGAACGCTCTTGCCGAAAGCGATTCTTCGTCCGGGAAAAGCCGCGGCGAGGGGGAATAGATGTGGAAATCCATGATATCGCAGGCATCGTACGCCCCGACAGAATCCACCCGCGCCGACCAGTCGCTGCCGCCGTTGCTCGAATAGGTGTTGTACCCCGAGACAAGTGCGGTCGGCTTCACGCGCTTGACCGCCGCGTACGTGATCTTGGAGAACTCCCCGAAATCCTCCGGCGCCCTGTCCGGATCGAACAGTTTCAGATCCTTCGCCGCAGCCCACCAGTCTCCCCACGGTTCGTTCCAGATGAAATACTCGTCGATCTCCCTGCGGTAGCGCGCGACATAGCGCGCGACATAATTCGTCCACGCCGCCATGTCCGTCGGCCGCAGATACTTCTCGAAATACCCCATGCGTTTGCAGCCGAGCTTATCGAAATTGGTCGCCCACGCCGGAGCCGTGCCGAGCTGCGCGAAAATAGACACCCCCGCCTTGCGGATTCTCGCGATCTGCTCGTCCGGCCAGCGCCACCTGCCGCGCTCCGGCTCGAGCATCCACCAGCCGCTCAGTTCCGACGCCGCGTCGTGAATGCGCATCCAGTTGACTCCGCCGGCCTTCATCATCGCCAGAATCTCCGGCTGCGGCTCGAAATGCGCCCCGAAAGGCGAATGCGGCGCGTCTTTGCCGTATGCGGGCGGACGCTTCAGGCGCGTCACCACGAATTCCTCGACCGCCGAAACCCGCTTTCCTTCGTGAGCGACAAGCGCCTGCACCCGGAACTGTCCCGATTCGACATCGTCGAACACTCCGTAGGGAATTTCAAGTCGCTGCATTTTGCCGCCGCCGAGCATTATCGGCTTAAGGTTTTTACTGCGCCCGTAAATATCAAAAACCCGAACTGCAAGCCTCGACCCTTTTTTCGCATCCACGACCGCCGCCGTCAGCACGGCCGGCTCATCCGAAAACTGGATCCGCGAAAG
This sequence comes from Kiritimatiellia bacterium, assembly GCA_017508315.1. Classification (GTDB taxonomy): domain Bacteria; phylum Verrucomicrobiota; class Kiritimatiellia; order RFP12; family UBA1067; genus UBA1067. The sequence goes on from JAFVZE010000063.1 coordinate 6,767, forward strand.
CGCGGCTATCTCTCCTTTGAGCGCGGCCAGCGTCACCGACGGTTCGTCGGCGGGACGCTCCCCGGCGCCTTCCGCGGCGACATCGATGCGGTCAAGCGCGAACATCCCCTCGCCGTCGAACCGCAGCGTGAAGGCTATGGAATCGACCGGGGTTTTAAAGCGCAATTCCCCGCGGCTCCAGTCCTCGGCCGGCTTGAGCGACGTCGACGCCACCACTCTGCCCGCATCGTCAAGCACCGCCGCCTCCAGCGGCCTCGGCGAAGTGAGCCTGTAATCGAAACTCGCGACATGGCCGCTTTCGGGACGGTTCGTCTGGAACGGCTCGGAATGCAGCGTGAACCCGCCCTCGCCGACGGCAAGCGTTTCCAGTCCGTCGGCCGCTTTCACGCCGGAAACAAGCGCATCGACGCCTTTGTCGCAGCGGATCGTCCAGCCCGCCGGCAGAACCGCCAGCGGAAACCGGTAACGTCGCATAAGGCGCGTCACCTCCGCCGCCGGCCGGCGGATGCCGCGGCGATACTCCTCCACATCGAAACGGCTGAGCTCGAGCGATGCGATGTCCACGATTCCCTTCGAGGTGTAGAAAAACAGTCCGCAACGCCCCGCGTCGGTCCCGGGAAGCCTGATTATGAATTCCCGGTCGCACCATTCCGGCGACATTACATTGCCGGTCCAGAATCCGCGGTACGGCTCGCGGTTCTCGCGGATGGAGAACGACAGCGAAGGCGCGGTCAGCTGGCGTGAACGGACGCGGAGAATGTAGCATCCCGGAAATTCGACATCGAGATTCATGAACGCGAACTGCCCGGCCGATTCCGTCGCCGTCTCGAAACGGACGAACTCCACGCCGTCTTCCTTCATTCTGCGGGTGCGGACGCTGGCGTCTTTCCAGCCTGCAAAATTCTCGGAACACCCTTCCGGCAGAACACCGCTCATTTCGCCGACCGCTTTCGTTTTCACTTCACGCGTCCGGGAAGCGAAATCGCACTTGAGAATGAAATCATTCGCCGCGGCGAGAGAACCCGCCACGGCAAATGCGCATGCAAAAAACATTACGGCTTTCATGCGCGATATCATCATGCGAGTTTCGCGAGCTTCGCGGCGATGCCGGTGTAGGTCGCCGGCGTCATCTTCAAAAGCCGTTCCTTGTCGGCTTTGGGAAGCGGCAGTTTGCGCACGAACTCCTGCATGATCTTCGCGTTCACGCGGCGGCCGCGGGTAAGCTCTTTGAGCCGCTCGTAGGGGCGGTCCATGCCGACCTTGCGCATGACCGTCTGGATCGGCTCGGCGAGCACCTCCCAGTTGCAGTCGAGGTCCTGCGCAAGCCGCTCCTCGTTGAGTTCAAGCTTGCCGAGACCCTTGGCGGTCGCGCGGACGGCGATGAGCGTGTAGCCGAATCCGACGCCCATGTTGCGCAGCGTCGTCGAATCGGTAAGATCGCGCTGCATACGCGAAATCGGCAGCTTGCGCGCCATGAAGTCCAGGACCGCGTTGGCGAGCCCGAGATTGCCTTCGGAATTTTCGAAGTCGATCGGGTTCACCTTGTGCGGCATCGTCGAAGAGCCGATTTCGCCCTTCACCGTGCGCTGCCTGAAATACCCCATCGAGATGTACATCCACACGTCGCGGTCGAAATCCATGAGCACGCTGTTCCAGCGCGCGATCGCGTCGAAGAGCTCGGCGATGCCGTCGTGGGATTCGATCTGCGTCGTGAGACGGTTCTGCCTCAGCCCGAGCGAGCCTATGACCTTGCGCGAAAGCTCCTCCCAGTCGACCGACGGATAGGCGCTCAGGTGCGCGTTGAAGTTGCCGACCGCGCCGTTCATCTTGGCGGGCATGACGAGCCGGTCGATTTCGCCCGCCTGACGCTTCAGACGCTGGCTGACGACCGCAAACTCCTTGCCGACCGTCGTGGGCGAAGCGGGCTGGCCGTGGGTGTGCGCGAGCATCGGAACCTTCGCCCATGTTTTGGCCATGGCGGCGATCTTCTCCGTCACCTCGTCCATCGCCCGACGCAGCACCAGCTTGCCGTCGCGCAGCATGAGCGCGTGCGACATGTTGTTGATGTCTTCGCTGGTGCAGCCGAAGTGGATGAACTCGCTGCGGCTTTCGAGCGAAGTTCCGGCGACTTTCTCCTTGAGAAAGTATTCGACCGCCTTCACGTCGTGGTTGGTGGTGCGTTCGATCTCCTTGACGCGGCGGGCGTCCTCGACGGAGAAACCGTCGGCGATCATCCTGAGCGCGCCGCGCTCGGAAGCGCTGAGCGCCTTGCATTCCCTGACGCCCTTGGCGTCGCAGAGCGCTTCGAGCCATACGCACTCGACGAGCACGCGGCGCTTTATGAGCCCGTACTCGGAAAAGACCTCCTGAAGTTCGGAGCACTTGTCCGAATAGCGGCCGTCGATCGGCGAAACTGCGGTTAATGTATCGAGATTCATATGAGCTCCTTGGCGGTGTTGTAGACGTTTTCGGCGGTGAACCCGAACTTTTCGGCGAGCACCTTGTAGGGGCCGGAGGCGCCGAAGTCGTCCTTGGTCACAAAACGTGTGGTCTTGTGGTTCATGCGGAAGCGGTCCCAGCCGAAGCGCGAACCGGCCTCGACGATGACACGTCTGGTCATCACTTCAGGAACGACATAATCGCGGTACGTGCACTTCTGCGCAAGGAACCTTTCCATCGACGGCATCGAAACGACGCGCACCGAGCGGCCGTCCTCGTTCCACAGGCGCTTGGCGGCCTCGACCGCGAGCGCGACTTCCGAACCGCTGGCGAGAAAGAGAACAGTCTCCTTGTCCTGACGCCCGGCCTGCCAGATGGAATATGCGCCCTTGGCGACGCCTTCATAGGAAGTTCCCTCCAGAACCGGCAGATTCTGGCGCGTGGTGAGAATGCAACTCGGGCCCTTGACGTTGCCGAGCATTTCGATCCACGCGTAAGCCGTCTCGTTGGCGTCGGCGGGACGGAACGAAGTCACGTTGGGCATCGTGCGCATCGCAGCGAGCTGTTCGATCGGCTCGTGGGTGGGGCCGTCTTCGCCGACATAGAAACTGTCGTGCGAGAAAATGAAGATGGAGGGAAGTTCCATGAGCGCGGCGAGACGGATCGCCGGACGGCAGTAGTCGCTGAACACGAAGAACGTCGCGCCGAAAGCGCGGAAATCCTCGTAGGCGGTAAGACCGTTCACGATCGCCGCCATCGCAAGCTCGCGCACGCCCCAGTGGAAATTGCGCCCGGTGAAATCGCCGGCTTTGATCCAACCGTACTCCTTGAGCCCCGTCTTGTTCGACGGCTCCAGATCGGCGCTGCCTCCGACGAGCTCGGGGGCGAGCGCGGCGAGCGCGTTCATGACCTCCTTGTTCGCCGCGCGCGTGGCGATCGCCTTTTCGGGATCGAACTTCGGAAGCGCCGCGAGCATATCGGCGAGCGTCGCCTTCGGCGCGGGCGGATTCGCCTTGAGCGCCGCCTTCTCGGCCTTGACGTCGCGGTTGCGCTGACGACGGCACTTCGCCGCGCGCTCGGCGAACATCGCGTAGACTTCGTCGGAAACGGCAAAGCTCTTATCGGGATCAAACCCGAGATTGCGCTTGGTCGCGGCGACTTCCTCCGCTCCGAGCGGCGCGCCGTGGACATCGGCGGTGCCGGCCTTGTTGGGCGCGCCCTTGCCGATCACGGTCGTCGCGACGATGAGAACCGGCGCGTCCTCGGTCTTCACCGCCTTGCGGTAGGCGCGGTCGATCTGGTCGAAATCGTGGCCGTCGCACTCGAAAACCTTCCAGCCGTAGGACTGGAAACGCTTCTTGACGTCGTCGCGGTTGGTGTCAAGGACATTGCCCTCGATCTGAATGCCGTTGAAATCGTAAACGAGAGTGAGTCCGGAAAGTTTCAGCGTACCGGCCATCGAAGCGGCTTCGTGGCTGATGCCCTCTTCCATGTCGCCGTCGCCGCAGAAGACCCAGGTGCGGTTGGCACGGTTCTTCATCTTCGCGCCGATAGCAAGTCCGACGCCCATGGCGATGCCCTGTCCGAGCGGCCCTGTCGTCACTTCGACGCCCGGCATGACGCCGCGCTCGGGGTGACCGGCGCAGCGCGAACCGAACTGGCGGAAGGTCTGAAGTTCCTCCATCGTCACGCCCGAGCCCGACAGATGCGAAAGCGCGTAGACGAGCGAAGAGGCGTGGCCGCCCGAGAACACGAGCCGGTCGCGGTTCTTCCAATTCGGATCGGCCGGATCGCAGTTGAGATACGAGAGATAAAGCGAAACGGCGAGATCCGCCATGCCCAGCGCCGCGCCGGGGTGGCCGGAATTCGCCTTTTCGACCATATCCGCGCACAGGCAGCGCACGGTATCGGCAGCGAGTTTGAGTTTTTCCTCCGAAATCTTCATGATATTCTCCTGATGTTTCTTGCAAGTGTTGTTATTCTTCCGCAGGCCCGGATGATGCCTCTCCGGCGGAATCCGGAGACTCTTCCGTCGCGGCGGCGTTTCCGTCCGCAGCTTCCTCCGGGCGCTGTTCGTCGCTCTCGGCGCCGTCGCAGACGGAGACGGAAACGAGAAGCGCGCCTTCCGACAGACGCACGAGCTTCACGCCCTGCGCCATGCGGCCCTGGACGGTGAACTGCGCGAC
>JAFVZE010000064.1 GCA_017508315.1 Kiritimatiellia bacterium
GACCTTCGTCTTCTCCCTGTTGACGGTCAGCCCGAATCGATCTTCCAGTTCGCTTTCTATCTTCCGTACGAAGTCTTCCTTGAGCCTTCTCGCGAGAATCACGAAGTCGTCCGCGTAGCGCACGATCGACATGATCTGACCCTTCAATCCAATGTAAACGGATGAAAAAAAAAACGTCCGTCTCGAAAAAAAAATCATTCTTCGCGCTTCATCCGAGAGACGGAAAAGAGATGCAGGCGTTACCGGGAGTTTATGAACCGCTTGAATTCCGCGATCTGCCAGGATGCGAAAACACGCGGACGCGCAACGGTTTGCGATTCTATTTCCGCGAGATTGTCATCGTGCATCTGATCGAGTCTGTCGGGATAGTGATAAAGGAGATTTTTCGTCGGTCTCCCGTGGAAACGACACAACGTTCCCCTCCCGGCGACCCATTCGTTCCCGTAGAAGACGAGGCTTTCCAGCATGTCGTTGAAGAGCCTAAACACAGTGTTTTCCGACCGCGAAAAAAGATTGTTCCGTATTACAAAACCCTCGGTATGCGCTGTCGAATCGTAGAACATAAGATGCGCCGCGTTCGGATTCCAACGCTGACGGTGTCCCCAGCCCTTGCCCGCATCGTAGAAACAGTTATTCTCAACAATAACGTTCTCAGTGCGGGCGCGTTCACCTTGCTGCCAGTATTCGTACGAATATTCGCAGTTGCGGACCTCATTGCCGCGCCATACGATATTGCGCTGTACGACGCCATCCTCGTTTGACTGGTTCGTGAGCGCCGCGTCCCAACATTCCCAGACATTGTTTGACACGACGAGTACGTCCTCGCAATCCGCCCACAACTCTATGCCGTTTCCGTAGCGAACACCGTTGCCTTTCTTGTCGAAATAAAGATACCCTCCTCCTATGTACGAAATATCGCAATTCTTGATCGTGATGCGTTTGACGCCATCGCCGCCAATGCCGTGAGCCGCCGAATACCTGAAAGCAAGCCCGTCATAAACGACATCGTGCATTTTCGCATGTTCAACGCAATGGGCTTTTTCGCACAATTCTATTGACTCGAAGCGCCTGGCCGGATTTTCTTTCGATACTAGATACACCGCATACGTGACGGGATCGTACCAATAATCGAGATCGGCGGAGAGATCGTCTTTCTTCGCCATTCTGAACGCGCACACTACACGGCCGCCGCGTTTTACGAGGACAACGTTGCCGACATCTGTCGCGACATCGCTTTGCGTCATCCACACGTTTTTTCCGCAATCTTGCGCTCTTCTCCAGTCACGCGGACGGCTCCGCGGATAACTCGACTGTATCACGGGTTTCGGACCTTCTCCGCAGGCGCCGTACATAACCGGGTGACCGGGCTTTCCCGAACGCGGCTGAAGCTGTCCTCGCCAAACGTTCCCCCTCTCGAAAAGCACCTTGTCCCCAGGCAGAACGTTCAGTGCGTTCACGTCGTCAAGCGTCATTGAGGAAGTTATTTTCCAAACCTTTCCGCCGACGGGTCTTTCATACGCAGACTTCGACTCCGCCTCGCTTGTTGCCGGATCGCGACCAACCGCATATTTGCGTATACCCGCCTCTTCGCGCCAATATCCTTTCGTTACCGAAACGTTCACGGTATGCGTTTTGTCGAAATCGAATATCGCGTCCGTGCGGCGGCCGTCACGCACGGAACGCCACACGGCAGGAACCGTTCGTTCCCAGCGATCGGCCGGAAAAGTCCCAATATACGCACCCATCCTATCGACGACTTTTCTGGCGAGAGACAGACGTTCCTGCGAAAGAGTCGAAAAACGGTCCGACAGCATAAGCGACCCTCCTACCCGCGCGACGGCCTCGGCCCATAGCTCGACTTCGTTTTTCAGGAGTTTTGTCGCATCGTCCCTGACGATAAGCGTATCTGGATCATTGATCCAAAGACGTCCATTCATGTAATTGTGGCTGATGATGTTGCGGCAGACGTTCGGCACAGTCGGGGCTTCGGCATGCCACTTCCCCTCCGGCGCCCAATACGGAGTAATATCCGTTGAAGAGCGCATCGCGTCTACTATTCCGACAAGAGGACCGAACGGCGCCGTGCAGCCGAGAATGAAACCGTCTTCTCCAAATCCTTCACGGATCGCCTCGAACGCGCGGCGGAGAGCCTGCGCACGCGTAGCGGAAGAATCGTGATAACGCGCTCCCCGCACAGATGAGGCAATCATGCAGAAATCAAGTTTCACGTAATCTATGCCGTAGCCCCTCAGGGTTCTGAACAAGGTGCGTAGATGATCCTGCACCGCCGGGTTGGTGCCGTCCAGCGCATACACCTTATGGTTCTTTCTCCAACCGAGAGGAGAAAACGGCCTGCCGTCAGGCCCCTTGACCATCCAGTCTGGATGCTCCGCGAAAAGACGGGAATTCTCCTCTGCCATGAAAGGCCCGACCCATACAGCCGGAATGAAACCGCGAGCTTTCACCTCGGCTGCGAAACGCCGCAATCCGCCAGGAAACTTTTCGTTCGTCGACAACCAATCTCCAAGCGCCGTCTGATAACCATCGTCCAGCTGAATGACTTTAACGCTCTCAAATCCGTCCGCACGGTGCTCCCTCAGCCAATCGGCGTTTTCCAGAACATCCGACAACGCAACCTTGTCGAAATAATAGTACCAACTGCACCAGCCGACGGGCGGCGCAAAACAGCGGCGAGCGCCGGAGTCGGCCGCCCAGCGGTCGGCGAAACGGCCGAACAGCTCCTCTGTGTCGACCCCCTCCATCGTTACAAGGCGTTCGGACACGATTCTGCCACCGGGAGAAAGCACAGCCCCGTCGCATGCCGAAAGAGCGTAAAACTCGCGAACACCGTCCTTATCGAGCTTCATGCGGAAATGTCCAAACATATCTTTTCCAGTGGTAAAACCATACAGCCTCATCCGCCCGTCCGGTCTGCGAAAACAACACTGATGATCGGAGAGGAATCTCCCTCGTTCACCGGGACGGAAATCCGAAGGAGTGGAAATGCAATTATGAAGATACTCCGCGGAATAATCGAATGGTTCGTCATCGAACCCCCTGACGCCGCACGGAGAAGCCATCTGCCAGCCTTCGAGATAGACTTTCAGCCCCGCGACATCGAATTCGTCCCGCGCCTCTTTGCGCCACCCCAGTTCCTGCAGGCGCACAGATCGGGAACTTCGGTTTTCAAGGATGACACGTCCGTCGGCTTCCGACAGAACGAGCCCGTTCGCGTCCGCCAAGCGGGAATCATGCCAGACGCCGTTAATCTTGACGCCCGGAACGAGCGTCGCCAGCAAAAGTGCACAGAGCGTCATATCACACAATCCTGTCGCCCCACACCGGCATCATGACACGCGCTCCTAACGGACGCAGCGCATTGATTACATGTCGCGGCTCCTGATCAAATCCAACACACCTCCACGGGCCGCCGAGATGCCCGAGTTCCTGATGGTGGAGAGGCACCATCAGTTTCGCGGGCATCGTCGTTTTCCACGCCGTCTTGAAATCCAGACCTATGGCGCAATGCCCGAAATAAATGTCCGGCTCCTTCACCGACGGAGCGAGGTGGTCGGCTCTGCAGCAGTCGCCAGAATGGAAAAGCGTGAATTCGCCTCCATCGCGCTTCGGCATCCGGCATTCGAAACATGTCACCGCCTTGGGGAGATGTTTGTTATGATCGGCCGCAATGCCGGTGACGGTAACATTCTTGAATTTTTTCGTCTCCCGTTCAAGCCGGCTGTAACTGTCCCACATCAAGATGAAATTGCTCATCACGGGCTTCTTTGCTCGCCCCATCGCCGAGACGAACGCCTGCGTGAAATGATCGCCGTGATTATGGGTAATCAGCGCGAAATCGAGAAACGGTGCAAAATGCGGCGCTTTGCGGTGGCAGAGATCAATAGAAAACGCGCTTGCGGCCGTTTTGACAACGATACCCATGTTGTAGACATACCACACAGCCGGAATATCCCCGTCAACTTTCGTCTCCTGAAACTCTCGGAGAACCTTATCAAACGCATGATCGTACCATTTGAGCGGTGGATAAGCGGCGTGAATGGCAGCCACCTCTTCCGCAGGGAGGGCAAGCCCGCCGCGCAGAAACGCATTATATGGTTCCTTGCGCCCCATCGCCGCTATCTCGCGTTGTATCACGGCCAACGCATCCTTGCGCGCGACCTCATCGCCCGGGGTGGTGGCGTCGATCGTCGCGACCGCGGCATCGAACGCATCGCACGGACGCGGCCGGAGTGCTTTTTCCGCAGAGGCTCCCGCCGCACCGACGAATGCACTGGCTGTGCCGAGTGTCACAAATTCCCGTCTGTTCATTTTGGCATTTCCCTTTCGCAAGCGTCATTCCTCGGGGAAAAGCACGACCGCCGTCCCCTTTCGGAGTTCAAGCGTCAGCCGGCCCGCTTCACTATCCGCCTGCACGCTTTCCCCCGACGGCCACGTACGACCGCGAAAAACACGCTCCGACTGCAGGAGCGGCGGCAGCATAAACGTCAAACGACCGCCGTCCGTCGAATACACGACGAGTTTTCCGTCGGGATAATCGAGAAAATAATTCCCGTTCTCCACCACCGTCCGGCCCCGCTGCGTCACGGTCAGCCGACGATTCGACAACCGCACCTCGGAAAGAACATCCATCGTCCATTCGACACGATAGACAGCGGCATCGACGGTATGCCGGACGGGGCGGAACTTGTTGTACCAAGCGTTCAACATCGTCGTACGCACGAGTTTCGAAAGAAACGTCTCGTCGTTCGCCATGCGATGTCTGCGTATATCCGCAAAATGACCTTCTCCCCACGCTTCCGGATAAACCACGCCGGCGTCTGGAGTGCGCGCTTTCCAGGCATCGTCGAACGAATAGAAATTCATATTACGCACGCTCCATTCGCCGTCGCCGCCGCACAGGACGCGCTGATCTACCGCGACACGGTGGCGCTCGTCGATATTATGGTGGTAGACCATCGGAAAATATCCAATCTGATCCACGTCGCTCAACAGCTCTGTGGTAACGTCCATTCCCTTCTCTCGCCAGTAATCGACGATTCTATCGCACCACTTCATATCATCCTTGTATCCGAGCCCGTGATACGGCGAAGCGTCTCCGAAAAAGGCATCGATGTGTATCGTCTTCGACTCGAGCAATTCCGGAATCATATCAAGAAGCGCGTCTATGCGCTTGCGCGCGAGCCCGCTATTCCATTCTTTCTCATGGTTGATCTGATAACTCTGTTCTCCGTCGAACACTTGATACGGCTGCAGAGAGCCGTCTTTCATCCGGCATATCGCATCCGCATCCGCGTACGCCTTCCAGTCGGGGGCGTTCGTGTAGGCATCGTTCATGTTGACATGCAGCGAAACGTCGGCGCCAAGGGAGCGTGCATCGCGGATGAAACGCCTAAGCGCGAGAAGCGGCGTTTTCTCTTCGGCGTAATCCACATGCTCACCGACCTGCGACCACGACGGGTATTTCGAATCATGTCCATCAAACTGCCAGCCGCAAAGATAGACGATCTGACGCATACCGCCGGAATAATCGCGCACTTTGGAAATGATCCCCATAGCCTCGTCCATCGTCGTGTAAGGCTTTTTGAGATGCTTTCCTTTGAGGCCGATTTTATACACAATGGCATCGTGATAACTGTTCAACCAGCGTCCGTAACGTATGCGCGAGCGCGACTCGCAGTATGCGAAGAGTTCATCCGGCACGCAATCAATGAAGTCCGCTCCGTGTTTTTTTGCGAGGGCGTAGAGCCGCCGGTTCAAGCGTCGTGCGCCTCTGATGTCATCATTGGCCGCGACGGAGGCAAGGAGAATGTTCGCCGACGGCTGCTTCGCGCGCACGAGCCGGACAAGATCCTCCATTCGCGCGACGAGAGCGTCATGCGCGACGTCGGACACATCCGCAGCCCCCGCCGCCAACGCGACCGTGCGCGCCGCGAATCCGTCAAGGCATCCATTGCGCACGCAGCGCATGGAGTCTGCGAGTGTCGAGCATATTGTCTCTGGCCGCCCGACACGGTATTTGAGACCAAGTTGCCATTCATCGTCACGGGTCAGTCCGTATGCCGAGGATTCACAAAGGAAAAACAGATCGCTCGCGCCGGAAAACGAATTTACCGGCCTGTAGGGAACAAGCTCTCCGTTGAGCCATTCCCAAAAGCGGACATCCACACGGGCTCCCCCCGACTTCGCGTCGCCAGCGGTAATGATAAGCCGGCGACCACGGGAAAGCGATTCGGGCACCATGGCGATTCCCGTGGCCGTCCAGACGGATGTCGCGTAGACGATATTCCCCATCTTGTCCGTTAGATACGTCCTGTTCGCAGGCACCGGAAGTTTCCTGGCCCTGTACCAATTCTCGTCGACATAGCAACCATGCCAGAGAAGGCCGTCCATCTCAGCGAGAGTCTGCATAGTATAAAGGAGTTTTGTGCCGTCCGAATAATGCACGGGACGGGACAGCTCCTCGGTAAAATCCTCGTTCCAGACCGCGATTGTCATGTTCGTATGCGGATAAGGCCCGGAATACGGCAATCCGATCCAAAACGCGCCATTGTAAAATTCGATGCCATCCGTCGAATACGGCAATACTCTGTTTTTCTCCGGAACCATCGCAAGATCGGCGGCGTTGAAAACCTGTATCAGACCTTCTCTGCCGGAATTCTCAGATCCCGGCGCGCCGCCGGGTTTCGCCGTTCCCGGCTTGGTCCGCCAACTCGTCGCATAGAGAAGTCCGTTATGAAGACACACGTCACCGATATGACCGGACGAACCATAGACACTCGCACCCTGCGCCAGAACCCTCCCCGTCCAGTCGGTTTTCGTAACGCCGTCGGCGAAACCGTAATAGATTCCCGTCTCGTCGCAGGCAATACCCTGAAGATGGAGCTTGCTGTATTTGAAGCGTTCCGTCGTGAAATCGCCGAGAACGATCTCTCCGGACGCCGCCGCGCGGCTGAAAGAGAGAAGTCCGGCCAGCAGAAACGCGAAACTCTTTTTTGTCGTCATCGTCACCCCCTTCATTTTCATCACCTGACGATCAGGCGCAGGCCGCTGGGGTGGACCGCCCGGACGGTGGTCCCGTTCACCCTGACGGTCCACCCTTCCGGAAGACCGCCGACGGAAAGATTTCCGCCCCCCTCGACGGCCGACGCCCGCAGAAGCACGAAGTTGCGTTTAACCGCCTCGTCATCGACCCCCTTGAGCGTGACGGTGCTCCCGGGAGCGAACGTCACCGTGCCGTCGACCGTCAGCGGCGCGCCCTGTCCGGCCGTATAAGAAATCCCGCCCGCCGTGAAGCCTTGCGCGACTTTCAGCGTTCCCGCGCCGCCGATCTTCTGCCCCGCGGCGAGCGTCCAGCCGGAAATGGCCGTCAGATCGAGAACGCCGTCCTCCACCGTGATGTCGCCGGTAAAGCTGTGCGCCGCCGCCGTGAGTTTCAGCGTGCCGGCTCCTTTCTTCACGAGACCGCCGTCTTTCGCGGCCTCCCCGCCGTGCGCGAGAGCGGCGGGAAACGTCATCGCATGACGGGTCTCCAGAACCGCACCGCCCTCGAGAACGGTGCAGTCGGACGCGGCGGGAATCCAAGAACTTGTCTCCCATTTCGACCTGAGCGTACCGCCGTTGAACTGGAACACGGGCACGCCCTGGGTCACGCGGCCCAAGGTCAAGGTGCCGCCGTTGAGCGCGAACACGCTCTCGCCCGCGGTGTAGCACTTGACCGTATCGATCAGCACCGAGGATACGCCGGAAAGCGTGATCGACGCTTTAGAGCCGGTCCCCTGTGCCATCAGGAATGTCGAATTCGTGCAGATCAGCGCCGTCGAATCATGGAACGCCAGATGAAGCTGGGCTTGGCCCTTCTCGTGCTTCAACTCTTTCGCCTGAAGGCGAAAGAGGGGCGAATTCGTCACGAAAAACGATGCGCTGGCACCGGCCGCATTCGGCATCCATACGGTATCGTCCCTTGCCACATCGAAGGTCGCGCCGTTGCAGACGACGACATGCTGCCGGCGCTTCCCCGCATCAAAGTACGCACTTGCCGTATTCACATAATGCGTGTTGTCAAAGACGGTTTCCGCATAGCCGTTTGTGTTGCCGGAATTATACACGATCGCGAGCGTGTAAGCCCGCACGCCGGGAATATCTTTATACACGATCGATCCGACAGAACCATATCCGTCGGCGATGCGATAGCCGGAAGGATGCGACACATCCGCCCACTCGAGGCCGTCAAACACAAGACGGCCGACAGCATTCGACCCTTTCCCGATATAGCAGTAATTGGAGAGTTTAACTTTCGTTCCAGGTCCGAAAACGACTTCACCGCGACTCTCGTTCGCATAAGCGATCTCAAGCTGGTTGTTCAGACTGATTGTGGAATCGACCGCGCGGACAACACCTGCAGATCCTGCAACGTTTCCGACATACACCTGATATTTGTTCGTCCAAAACGATCCCGACAGATCCAGTTCACCGCAGGCGCCATTGGCGCCGCCCAGATAGGTTTTCTCCCCGAAATCCAAAACGGAATTGGTGACGGCAAGCGTACCGACGCCGCCGGCCGACTCTCCCGGATAAAGAGCCCCTGTACTTCCGCTGGTGAACACACTGCCGATCAAAGCGATCGATCCGTTGCTCGGACGCAAGTATCCGCCCGTTATCCGGCAGTCGTCAAAGATGCCGCACCCGCCATTCGCCGTCGAAATTATCCCGGACGACTTGAACGACGA
>JAFVZE010000065.1 GCA_017508315.1 Kiritimatiellia bacterium
CCTCCGTCGTCGGCGCGGCGCTCGGAGAGTGGAAGGGAACTTCGCGGCGGACGCGCGGGGCGCTTCTGCTCGGACTGGCGGTTCTGCTCGCATCGTTCGCGGCGATAAGCCGCGGAGGGAAGAGCGCCGTCCACCGCTGCCCGCAACCGTCCCCGGCCGATTCGTCGCGGGCGTGCTTCGAGCTTCCTTCGCGTGGTTCGAATGCCGGTGGAACGATCGGAAGATTTTCGACAGGTGAAGTAAAACACGAATACGAAAGGGATGCACATGAAAATGTTTCTTTCGACGATGGCCGCGGTCGCGGCGGCAGCTTCGTTCGCCGAAGTGATCGAAGTGCCGGTGACTTCCGGCGTACAGAATGGCTATACTCCGGCGCAGCTTGAGGCGATCGCCGGCGGAACGGTGACGGAGATCAGAAAGACCGGTTCCGGAACGCTCGTTTCAGGCGGCATCGGGTCTTTCGCGGGAACGGTCCGCATCGCCGAGGGCGTCTTGAAGGTGTCGGACGCGACCGGTCTCGGAACGTCTGCGGGACCTACGCTCGTCGAGGCGGGGGCTACGCTTCATTTCGATTCGCTGGCTCCCGGCTATACTGTCTACAAGTCGGAGCGTTTCGAAATCGCCGGCGACGGCTGCAACGCCTCACCAGCCGAGACGAACGGAGCAATCCGCATCACCGGCGCGACCTGTCAGCTCAGCCATCTTAAACTGACCGCGGACGCGTCGATCCGTTCGGAGATAGGGTTTCATTTCTACGACGACGGCGATTCGACGATCGACATGGGCGGCAGGACGCTGCGGCTGTATTCCGCGTCATCGGGCAATCTCGACGTGGAATGGAGATTTGACGGCATCGTGAATCCCGGGCATGTCGAAATCCACGATGCGCGTTATTTCCATCCGTCCGGCAGCCCGTTCGCGGGCGGCGGCGAACATGAAATCCGCCTGTACGGACGCGCGGGATTGCTTCTTGAAAGCACGGCGGAGAACAAAACCTGGGCGATCGTCCGTTACGGAACAGGAGGGTTCTATCAGAAAGGAAACAGCGCGACGTGGAACGGTCCGCTCGAAAACCGGAATCCCGAGTCGCAGTTCTCCATGTTTGTCGGACAGGGGAAGACGCTGACGTTCAACGGCCCTCTCCGCGGTGTCGGCGGTTTCATGAAAGACGCCAATCTCGGAACTGTTGTTCTGAACGGCGAAAATTCATTCACCTCGGTCTTTGAAGTCAAAGGCGGAACTCTTGTTCTCGGGAGCAGGGCATCGGTCGCAGGTTCAATCGTCGATCGCTTCAACTTCTCCAATCTTACGGTTTCTCTCGGTCTTACTGGACGCAGCGGGTCCTGGCCGAAGGGATGGACGGACGAGGAGTTCGCCGAAGCGGCGCAAAGTTGCCGCGCCTCGGCGATAAAAAATCTTTCGGTTTCTCTTCATGCCGCCTCCGGCGATACGGTTGACCGCCCAATGACATTTTCCGGTGATTGGTCTGCAATCATGCTCGGCGCCGTGCCCGGCGGTGAAACGCGATATACCGCCCGTTTTTCCGATTCTCCGGACATGCGCTTTTACACGCTCTTGCCGCTCAGGATCACCCGACCGGACGGTGCGGACGGGTGCGGTGCGCTCGGAAAAACGACAGTTGAGAAAGGCGAGGTGTTTTTTGATGATGCCGGAATCGTGGATATCGGTGCGAAATCGCTTAATCTCGGAGTCAACAACAGCACGGAAATTGCCGGTCTTCGC
>JAFVZE010000066.1 GCA_017508315.1 Kiritimatiellia bacterium
AAGACGACCACGACGGAACGCATCCTGTTCTACACCGGGAAGATCCACAAGCACGGCGACGTCCACGACGGCAACACCACGACCGACTTCATGATACAGGAGCGCGAGCGCGGCATCACCATCCAGTCCGCGGCGATCTCCTGCGAGTGGAAGGGACATTCGATCAACATCATCGACACTCCCGGCCACGTCGATTTCACCATGGAGGTGGAGCGCTCGCTGCGCGTTCTCGACGGCGCGGTGTGCGTGTTCTGCGCGGTGGGCGGAGTGCAGCCCCAGTCCGAGACGGTCTGGCGCCAGGCCGACCGCTACAACGTGCCGCGCATCGCTTTCGTCAACAAGATGGACCGCATGGGCGCCGACTTCCAGCGCGTCGTTTCCGAACTGCGCGACAAGCTCAAGGCGCCGGCCTGCCCGATCGAACTTCCCGTCGGCAGAGAGGAGTCGTTCTCCGGGGTCGTCGATCTTCTGGAGATGAAAGCGATCGTCTACGACGAGGCGAGCGAGGGCAAGAACTTCACCGTCGGCGAGATTCCCGCGGAACTGAAGGATGAGGCCGAGCTCGCCCGCGCCGAACTCGTGGAGAAGGTCGCAGATCTCGACGAAGAGGTCATGGAGGCATTTCTCGAAAAGGGCGATCTCGACAACAGCGAACTCATTCCCGCCATCCGCCGCCAGGTGGTCGCCGGAAAACTGGTGCCGGTTCTGTGCGGAACGTCGCTCAAAGACAAGGGCGTGCAGCCGCTCATCGACGCGGTCTGCGCCTACCTGCCTTCGCCCGACGACCGTCCGCCCATCGCCGCGACCGATCTCAAAAGCGGCGAGACGGTGACGCGCCGCCAGGAGGACGGCGAGCTGCTCACTTCGCTCGTCTTCAAGATCGCGACCGACCCTTACGTCGGCAAACTCTTTTTCGTGCGCGTCTACGGCGGCGTTCTCAAGAAGGGAGCCAACGCCTACAATCCGCGCACCAAGAAGCGCGAGCGTATCATGAAGATCGTGCGCCTTTTCGCCGACGATCAGATAGAGGTCGACGAGCTCAAGGCCGGCGACATCGGCGCGATCGTCGGACTTAAGGACTGCACGACGGGCGACACGCTCTGCGCCGAGATGAAGCCGTGCTACCTGGAGCGCATCACCGCTCCCCAGCCGGTCATGTTCATGGCGATCGAACCGAAGTCAAGCGCCGACAAGGACAAGCTCGTCGAATCGATGAAGGCGCTCGCCGCCGAAGACCCGACCTGCCAGTACCGCGAAGACGAAGAGACGGGGCAGACGATTCTCTCCGGCATGGGCGAACTGCATCTGGAAATTCTCGTCGACCGGCTCAAACGCGAATTCAAGTGCGCGGCGAACGTCGGCAAGCCCATGGTAAGCTATGTCGAGACGGTCACGGCACCCTCGCTCAGGAGTTTCATGTTCGACCGCGAACTCGGCGGCAAACGCCACGCCGTCGAACTGAAGATCGAAGTGCGTCCGCTCGAACGCGGCGAAGGCGTCAAGATCGAGCTCGGACGCGACTTCACTTCGCTCGTGCAGGACAAGCATCTGCAGGAATGCGTGAAGCAGGGACTTGAAGACGGCGTTGTCACCGGAGTTCTTGCGCGCTATCCGATGACGGATATCGCCGTCACCTGCCTTTCCGCGACGATCGTCGATCCCGAGGTTTCGGACGAAGTCGCGTTCCGCAGCGCGGCGATGATGGGCTTCCGCGAAGCGGCGGAGGCCGCGGCGCCGGAGTTCCTCGAGCCGATCATGAAACTTGAAATAACCGTGCCGCCGGAGTCGGTGGGCGAAGTTCTGGGCGATCTCAATTCCCGCCGCGGCACGGTTCTCGACATGTCGCAGCGCGGAGATATGCAGCTCGTCCACGCGCGCGTGCCGCTCGCCAAACTTTTCGGCTATTCGACCGCGATCCGCTCGCTCACCAAGGGCCGCGCTTCGTATTCGATGGAGCCGGACATGTTCGAGCTCGCGCCCAGAAACGTGCGCGAAGAGATTTTGAACCGTTGAGGAACCGGCGGAGAGGGTCGCAATGGGAAAAATTTGGACAATTGTCGCCGCATTGCTGGTTTTTGCGCCGTGTGCGCAGGTTTCCGCCTCCGAAACGGTCACCAGGGCCGATCTTCAGGCGATTATGGAACGGATTGCGAAACTTGAAGCCGAAAACAGGGCGCAGGCGGCGCGGATAGCAGAACTGGAAGGGCGCACACCGGCGGAGAAGCCGGCGACGGAACGCGCCGCCGCCGAGACGCCTCTGCGCATGGAACCCGGCACGGTCACGAACGAAACCGGCAGTATCTTCACGACCGGATCCGGGCGGAAATATTTCCTGGCCGACAGACTCGCCAATATCTTCGAGCCGCTCAGCGAATCCGGGTTGCAGATCGTTCCCTACGGTTATCTCGCCTTCGAGGGCGTTTACAATTCCCATGCGGTCGACGCCGATTCCATCACCGACTTCGTCAAGCGGCACGGCCGCGGCGGCACCACGCTTTCGATGCAGGATTCGCTCCTCGGCGTGAAATTCAACACGCCGGAGGCCAGCCACGGCTGGAAGTTTTTCGGCAAAGCGGAATTCGACCTTGCCGGCGGTAGCCAGAATGACTATGTGTTCCACTGGCGTCACCTGTACGTGGATGCACAGCACGACAGCGGCTGGTCGGTGCTCTTCGGTCAGACATGGCATCTGTGGAAGATGGTCACGCCGAGCGAGATTGACGGAGCGTGGATGGAGAACACCGGACATCCGTACCGCCGCAGTCCGCAGCTGCGCGTGACGAAGAAGTGGGATTGGGAGGAGAGTTCGCTCGAAGCCCGCGTCGGCGTCGTCAAGGGCGGGCCCGGCATGGGGGGCGACCGCGACGAGGATCTCATTCAGGACAATTCCGCCTCGGACTGGCCGCTTGTGCAGGGTGCGCTCGTTTACGACCGCGTCGCGCCGTGGGAGGATGCGAAGCGCCGTTGGCTTTTCGGCGTCGGCGGCATGTACGGCCGCGACCGTTCCCACCGTTGGACGGGTGACGGTTTCAACGGTCCGGACGACGAATACGATTCGAAGATGGTGATGCTCGCAGGCTCATTGCCGATCTTCTCAAAATTCACGCTCACCGGGCAGCTTTTCGCGGGCGACAATCTCGGCGGTATTCAGGCTGGCTGCGCCCAGCGCGTCGCCTATATGCGTCCGTACGCCAAAGGGCGCGAGGTTTCCACGATCGGCGGATTCTCCGATCTCCGGTGGGATCTCAACGACGTCTGGTCGTTTGCCCTCGGGTACGGTTTCGACGATCCGACCGATTCCGAGGCGCGTCACGCTCTCGGCATTCTGCGCAACGAGCGCGCCTACATCGACGCTTTCTACAGCATCAACGCCAATTTCAGACTCGGGCTCGAATATGCGCGTCTGACGACGGTGTACGGCGATGAAAACGACGATGACGAGGACGATGTCGGCGACGACCGCGTCCAGTTCTCGGCCTGGTACAATTTCTAACCAAAGGAGCGGAAAAAATGGAACATGGAAAACGTGCGAACTGGTCGGGACAGTTGGCGTTCGTGCTTGCGGCCGCGGCTTCTGCGATCGGGCTGGGGAATCTCTGGCGCTTCCCGTATCTCGCCGCGCAATACGGCGGCGGCACCTTCATCGTCATCTATCTGGCGCTGGTCGTGACGCTCGGTTTCACGCTGATGCTCACGGAGATCGCCATCGGGCGCAAAACCCAGCAGTCGCAGCTTACCGCGTATTCGCGTCTGCACCGCGGCTGGGGTTTCATCGGGGTGCTCGGGACGGTCATCCCGATGCTTATCGTGCCTTACTATTGCGTGATCGGCGGCTGGGTCGTCTATTACTTCAAGGCGTACTGTCAGATGGCTTTCACCGGCGTGGATCCGATGGGGGTCGCGGCGGCGGATTCGGGAGCGTTCTTCTCGTCGTTCATTTCCGCTCCGTTCGCTCCGTTCGGCTACGCGACGGTATTCATCGTCGCCTGCGCGGCGGTGATCGTGCTCGGCGTCAAAAACGGAATCGAGAAGTCCAATCTCGTGATGATGCCGCTGCTGCTTCTGATGGCGATCGCGATCTCGGTCTATGTCGTGGCGATGCCGGGATCGGGAGAGGGATTGAAGTACTATCTCGTGCCGAACTTGGATTGCCTGACCGACGCAAACGGCAGATTCAGTTTCGCGCTGCTGGGCAAAACCCTGCTCGGAGCCACCGGGCAGATGTTCTATTCGCTGTCGCTGGCGATGGGAATCATGATCACCTACGGCAGCTACATGAAGAAGGGCGATTCCATCGAGAAGTGCGTGCGCCGCATCGAGATCTTCGATACGCTTATCGCGGTCATCGCCGGACTTATGATCATTCCCGTCGTCTACCTTTTCGCGGTCAGGACCGGTACGCCCGTCAAGGAAGCGATGAATGCCGGTCCCGGACTCATGTTCATCACGCTTCCGAAGGTGTTCGCCAATCTCGGCGCCGTCGGACCGTGGGTCGGAATGTCGTTCTTCCTGCTCGTCATCTTCGCGGCCGCCACTTCGGCGATTTCGCTTTTCGAAGCCTGCGTGGCGTCGGTCTGCGACGTCCTCAGGATCAACCGCCGTGCGGCGACGTTCTTCACCGGTTCGCTGATCATGTTTCTTTCGACGTTCTCCGCGCTCGGTTACGGGGCGTGGGGCGGAGTCAAAGTCTTCGGTATGCCGTTTCTCGATTTCTTCGATTTCGTCACCAATTCGGTCTTTATGCCGGTTGTGGCGGCCTTCACCTGCGCCTTTGTCGGCTGGGTGCTCAAGCCGGAAACGATTGTCGAGGAATGCGAAGCGCAAGGCCAGACGATGAAGGCGAAGCGTTTTTATTCCTTCATGGTGCGCTATCTCGCTCCGGCGCTCATGGTGGCGCTTCTCGTATCGGAAATCTGCCGCGCCCTCAACATCGGCGGCTGGTCCATCTAACCCCTGACTCCTATGTTCGACTGGCACGTGTTCGGTTCTTTCGTCGGGTATCTCTCGTTGATGCTCGCCATCGGCTTTATCTTTTCCAAGCGTCAGGAATCGCTCGGCGACTACTATCTCGGCGGGCGCAGAATGAACAAATGGGTGGTCGCGCTTTCCGCGCAGGCCTCCGACATGTCGGGCTGGCTTCTGATGGGGCTTCCCGGCGCGATCTACGTCGGCGGTTTTTCGGAGGCGTGGATCGGCATCGGGCTCATGATCGGCACGTATCTCAACTGGAAGATCGTCGCCGGCCGTCTGCGCCGGTATTCGCAGGCGTGCGGCGACGCGATCACCATTCCGGATTTCATCTGCAACCGTTTCCGCGACAAGACCGGAATTTCGCGCATGGTCGCGGCGGTCATCATTCTGGTGTTCTTCACTTTCTACACGGCATCGGGCTTTGTCGGCGCCGCCAAGCTTTTCACTTCCACGTTCGGCGTTCCCGAGACGCTTTCGGTCTGCGGCGTGACGGTTACGGGCTATCAGCTCTGTCTTTGGGTCGCCGCGCTCGTGGTTGTTTCCTATACGCTGCTCGGCGGATATATGGCGGTATGCTGGACGGATGTCATTCAGGGATCGCTCATGTTCTTCGCGATCGTCCTCATTCCGGCGGTGGTCGTCTGCAACGCCGGCGGATTCGCTTCGACCGTCGATCAGCTCAATGAAATCAATCCTTATCTCCAGTCCCTTTTCACCAACGCTTCGACCGGGAAAGCGGCGGGATTCATCGGTCTTGCCTCCTGCATGGCCTGGGGACTCGGGTATTTCGGAATGCCGCACATTCTCGTCCGGTTCATGTCGATCGACGATGCCGCCGAAATCAGGGGTTCGCGTCGCATCGCCATGACCTGGGTCGCCGTTTCGCTGGCGGCCGCGACGGTGATCGGGATGGTGTTCCGTCTTTATCTGAAGCAGAAGGGCCTGACGCTCGCCCAGGTCGGAAACGATCCGGAGAAAATGTTCATGGTGATGATCAACGGCATTTTCAGCGGAGGCTTTCTGATGCGCGTATTCGCCGGCATTTTCCTTTCCGCGATCATGGCCGCGATCATGTCCACGGCCGACAGCCAGTTGCTCGTTTCGTCTTCGTCGTTCTCCAACGACCTCTATAAAGTGGTGCTGCGCAAGAAGGCCGGCAACCGCGAACTGATCACGGTTTCGCGTCTTACCGTCGGAGCGGTCGCGCTTGCCGCGCTCATAATGGCGATGGATACTTCATCGGACTTCTTCAAGGTGGTCATGAAGATGGTGTCGTTCGCGTGGGCCGGTTTCGGCGCGGCGTTCGGTCCGCTGATCCTTCTCGCGCTTTTCTGGAAGCGCACGACGCTCGCGGGAGCCGTCGCCGGCATGGTAACGGGAGCGGTCACATGTTTCGTCTGGAAGTTTGTTCTGTCGGCCGATGCCGCGCTTGTCGCCGAAAACCCGGTTTTCTCGCTCTACGAGTTAGCCCCCGGTTTCGCATTGGCTTTCGTCGCCACGGTCGTCGTGTCGCTCCTCACCAGGAAGCCGGACGCGTCCGTATGCGACGAGTTCGACCGCGTCGTCGGTTTGATTGCCGACAAACAAAAATGATGGTAATCCTGAACAGAAGAAAGGCTTCCCGCTTGCGGGATGATAGAGTTATGAAGAAACTGATTTTGCTGTCCGCAGTTTTCGCCGTTGCCGGATCGGTTTCCGGCGGTATCGCGAAAAAGACCGACAACAACTGGCGCAAAGCTGACGGTTCCGCCGACGGCGTCTGGAGCGACGTGGCGCACTGGACGCTCGGAATGCCCGGTGCGGCTCATTATGCGTATTTCCCCGGAGGACTCGGCTCGTTCACAGTCACGTTTCCGAAGGGTGATGTCGAGATTGAAACCTCCTTCCGTGCCAATGTCGCCGAGGGCGAGACGGTGACGTTCGACGGACGCGGCTCCAATTTCCGGCAGGGTGCGCGCGAGGTTGATACCTATCATCACGAGCCGTTCGGCTTCCGCTACAAAGGGGCGCACTTTTTCAACCATCAGTTGTATACCGGAGCAGATTCCGTAATCGCCAGAAGTTCGTTTTCGGAGATGACCAATTTCGTGGTGAGACTTGAAGGCGATGGAGGACCGAAGCTTTACTTTGATCAGGGATATCTGGATCTGTACAAGCCCTGCGGAGAATACGCTTCAAATTCCGCCACAATGCTTTTTGCGCAGGGGGCGGCGATCGGAGCCGAGGCTTTCCCATATTGCGGTCTTGTCAGTTTCGGAGAAAATACGTTTTCCCGGTTTAGGGAGGTCAATTTTCAAGGTAACAATCATACCAACATCCTGGAATTTACCGGCGGAAATCATGTGTTCATGGACAGTTTTGAGGCGCCGGATCCGCAGCAGACGTTTGTCGGCAAAAAGACGCTTAGCGTAATCAGAGTCGCCGGCGACGCCAATGTCGCTTTCAGGGGCGCGATGCGCATCGGTGTGACGAGCGGGACGTTCGGAGACACATCGTTGAGGACTTTCAGATTGTCGGCGGAAGACGGCGGTTATCTTGCCGTATCCAATACGTTGACGCAGCAGAATGCCGGGCGGTTGGATCTTGAGATCAAGAACGGTGCGGTGATGGATCTGGCGTCAAATATTTCACTGGCGAGTCCTGCATCATGCACGGCTTCAGTAACTGCGGTCGACGCCACGCTGATGATCGGCGGCGAGTTTAAGCTGGGCGGGTCGGATTATGCGACGTTCTATGCGACCAATTCCGTTATTGACATCTCATCTGCCGGCAAATACGAGCAGAAATCATCGACGGCAAGCTTTGTCGACAGCAGCGTTTTCTCTAAAAACGAGTTCAATGTAATCGGCAGCACCAAGGCCGAATTCTCCGGTGAAAACGGTGTTTCGCGGTTTGACGGCGCATTTTACGTCGGCAATACGAGTTCCGGCGATGCTGAAATTGAAATTTCCGGAGGCGTCCATGTTTTCAAAGGCAGCATATTTGTTGCGCGTTTGGGGAAAGGGACTTTTAATCTTACCGGCGGCTCGGTCAGCAATCTTGTGGGAAGCGGTTCGGCATTCGCTTATCTGGGCGTGGAGCCGGACTCGTCCGGTCTGCTGTCGGTTTCAGGCGGCCGTTTCATAATGCCGGGCAGTAACGGTATTCAGGCCGGTTGGAAAGGGAGGGGAAAAATTTTGGTCTCCGGCGGAGAGATAAGAACGCCTCGCATCCGTCTTGGCTCATTTGATTCTGCGTCTCCGATGGAGGAGGATGTCTTCGAACAAAGCGGCGGCATCGTCGATCTTTCGTATTTCGATGCCGGATACGGAGTGTACGCCGCCATCTACGCCAACCGTAAAGCGAGGGTATCGCTTACGGGCGGCATCTTGAGGTGCGGGCGTTTTTCCGTCGGGGCGGGAACGGCCGAATTTTACGCCGACGGCGGCACGATCGAAGTGCCCGGCGCGAATACGGAGTTTTTCAATGGCTTCAGTCTTGCTGAGCTGGGGCCGAAGGGGCTTGAGATCCGCTCGGACTACGACATTACCGCCGCGCAGAAATTCACCGCGGCGGACAACGGCGGCAGGCTCGCTCTTTCCGGTTCCGGTACAAAGACGTTCACCGCGCCGGAGACTTCGCTCTCGACCGTCGAGATCGCCGGCGGCAAGGCGGTATTCCCGTCCGGCATCGCAAAACTCGGGGCGGTCAGCGTGAAGGGCGGCGGAACGCTTGCATTTGACGGCGAACCTCCGGCATCGGCGGTCACTTCGCTTGTTCTCGGCGATGAAGAAAGTTTCGGTGTTCTTGAAGTGAATGCCGGCTCGCCGGTCAAGGTCGCCGGCGATGTCGTCGTGAATGCGGCGAAAATCGTTTTGAATGAAGGTTTTGCCTCCGGCGAGGCGGGAGCCGATTACAGGATTATTGAGTTCTCCGGCGAGATGAGCGAGGAATCCGAAAAGCGTCTTGCCTTGGCGGTAGCCGAAGGGTTGGCCGACGGCGATGTGGCGGAATTTTCGCTGACCGGCGCGGCGGGAAGCCGTAGTATAACGGCTAAAGTCCGCAAACGCCGCGACTTG
>JAFVZE010000067.1 GCA_017508315.1 Kiritimatiellia bacterium
AAGGACGCGAAAATCGCCCATATCAAAAGCGGAGTACGGTTGACGCGAAATCCGACGCGTTTTGCAAGTCATGTAGCGCACCAAAACGTCAGACAAAATCGCTTCGCTATCACTGTACAACAGTTGCACATTCGAGTAACCCATTACCCGCGGCAAAGACGCGAGAGGCGCGAATTTGATATAATTGTGTTCGATCCGAAAGGAATTGAATAAAATGCAAAACGCAGATACGAATGTGTGCGACATCGTCGCATGTCTCAAAAAGCCGCGCGCGGCTTTCACCAAGGCCGACATCAAGAAGTTCGTCAGAACGCAGGGCATCCGCCATGTGAATTTCATGTATCCGGGCGGAGACGGGCGTCTGAAAACGCTCAACTTCGTTCTCAACGACGAGGCTTATCTCGACGAGATACTTTCCTGCGGCGAGCGCGTGGACGGCTCTTCGCTTTTCAGCTACATCGAAGCGTCCAGCTCCGATCTTTACGTTGTGCCGCGTTTCTCCTCGGCGTTTGTCGATCCGTTCGCGAAACTGCCGACGCTCTGTCTGCTCTGTTCTTTCTTCAACAAGGACGGCGAACCGCTCGAATCTTCTCCGGAATACACTCTGCGCAAGGCGTGCGCGGCGTTCAGGAAGGCGACCGGACTTGAGTTTCAGGCGATGGGCGAGCTTGAGTATTACGTCATCGCCCCCGAGAGCGCGGCGTTTCCCGCCGTCGACCAGCGCGGCTACCACGAGTCGGCGCCGTTCGCGAAATTCAACGAATTCCGCCAGAAGTGCATGCATTATATTTCTCTCGCCGGCGGCATGATCAAGTACGGACACTCCGAAGTCGGCAACTTCACGCAGGACGGCAAGCTCTACGAGCAGAACGAGATCGAGTTTCTGCCCTGCGCGGCGGAAGACGCGGCGAACCAGCTCACCGTCGCGAAGTGGATGATTCGCAATCTCGGCGCCGAATACGGCTACGACATCACTTTCGCGCCGAAGATCACCGTCGGCAAGGCCGGTTCGGGGCTGCATGTGCACATGCGTCTCATGAAGAACGGCAGGAATCAGATGCTCAAGGCCGGAAAGATATCCGACAGCGCCAAGCGCGCGATCGCCGGCATGATGAAACTCGCGCCTTCGATCACGGCTTTCGGCAACATGAATCCGACGAGCTATTTCCGTCTGGTTCCGCATCAGGAGGCGCCGACGAACGTATGCTGGGGTGACCGCAACCGCTCGGTGCTCGTGCGCGTTCCGCTCGGGTGGACCGCCAAGACCGATCTCTGCAAGCAGGCCAATCCCAAGGAGACGGCCGCCGCGTACAACACCGCCGAGAAGCAGACCGTCGAGATGCGCTCGCCGGACGCTTCGGCGAACGTCTACCTGCTGATGGCCGGTCTCGCCGTCGCCTGCCGCTACGGCTTTTCGCTCAAGGACGGGGTGAACGCGGCTGACGCGACCTATGTCAACGTCAATATCCACAGGAAGGAGAACGAAAAGCTTCTCAAGTCTCTTGAGACGCTTCCCGACAGCTGCGCGGCTTCCGCCGACTGTCTGGAGAAGCAGCGCGCAATCTACGAGGAATGCGGAGTTTTCTCGCCGGCGATGATCGACGGCATTCTCGCGCAGTTGCGCTCGTTCAACGACCGGACGCTCCGCCGCGACATCCAAAAGAAGCCCGCCGAGGTCGCCAAACTCGTCAAGACCTACTTCTACTGCGGTTGAGTGAAGTGAAGAAGGGAAGCACCCTTTCGACATTATGCCGGTTCTCTGCAATGAGAGAATGAAAGTTCTCATCGCCATCGATTCAATGAAGGGAAGCCTCGGTTCGATCGAGGGCGGCGAAGCCGTCGCCGCCGGTGTCCGGCGCGTATTCCCCGATGCCGTCTGTGAAGTTTGTCCATTGGCCGACGGCGGCGAAGGAACCGTGGAGGCGCTTGTCTCGGGGCTGGGCGGAGAACTGCGCCGGGTGACGGTGACGGGGCCGGCGCGGAAACCGGTCGAGGCCGTTTACGGTGTCATCGGCAGAACTGCGGTGATGGAGATGGCGGCGGCGGCTGGCATCACGCTTGTTTCCGGCGAAGAGAGGAATCCTCTTTTTACCACGACTTTCGGCGTCGGCGAGATGATCGCCGACGCGATCGGACGGGGTGCGCGCAGGTTCATCGTCGGTATCGGCGGCAGCGCCACCAACGACGGCGGCGCGGGAATGCTCCAGGCGCTCGGCTTTAAGCTTCTCGATGCCGACGGCCGCGAACTGCCGCGCGGCGGCGCGGCACTCTCGCGTCTTGCCGCCATCGACGGTTCGCAGGTTCCGGCCGAACTTTCAGAATGCGTTTTCAAGGTCGCCTGCGACGTCGTCAATCCGCTCTGCGGCGAAAACGGCGCGAGCGCGGTTTACGGACCGCAGAAGGGCGCGACTCCTGAAATGGTCGCCGAACTGGATGCGGCGCTCGGCGTTTTCGCTGCGGTTTCCGGCGGAGACGGCAATTTCCCCGGAGCAGGCGCGGCGGGCGGGCTCGGTTTCGCGTTTCGCACTTTTCTGCGCGGCGAACTTAAAAGCGGCGTGGAACTCGTGCTGGAGGAAACCGGCTTCGAAGAGCGCTTGCGCGACGCCGATGTGGTCGTTACCGGCGAAGGGCGGCTTGACGAGCAGACGGTTATGGGCAAGGCGCCGATCGGCGTCGCCCACGCCGCCAAGAAATACGGTAAAAAGGTCATCGCGTTTTCCGGCTGCGTGACCGACGGAGCGCGGAAGGTGAACGATCACGGCATCGACGCGTTCTTTCCGATTCTGCGCTCGGTGGTCACGCTCGAAGAAGCGCTCGACCGGCGCAACGCGGCCAAAAATCTCACAGACACGACGGAGCAGGTGTTCAGATGTTTACGACTCTCGGCGCCCTGATCGGGCTTGCGGCGGCGATCGTGCTGATCGTTCGCAGAACGGTTCCGGCTTACGCGCTCATCGTCGGCGCGCTCATCGGCGGCATCGCCGGCGGCGGCGGACTTGCCGATACCGTCAAGGCGATGATCTCCGGGACCCAGTCGATGATGCCCAGCGTTCTTCGCATTCTCGCCTCCGGCGTGCTCGTGGGCGCGCTCGTCAGGACCGGGAGCGCCGCGAAAATAGCCGACGCCATCGTCACCCGGCTCGGCGAACGTTTCGCGCTTGCGGCCGTCGCGCTCGCCGCGATGGCGGTGTGCGCGGTCGGCGTGTTCATCGATATCGCCGTCATCACCGCAGCTCCGGTGGCGCTCGCCGTCGGAGCGAGGGCGAAGCTGCCGGTTCCGGCGCTCCTCCTGGCGATGATCGGCGGCGGCAAGGCGGGTAACATCATCTCCCCCAACCCCAATACGATCGCCGCCGCCGATGCGTTCAAAGTGGACCTTACCGAACTTATGGCGGCGAACATAATCCCCGCGCTCTTCGCTTTCGCCGCGACGCTCGCGCTTTCGTCATGGCTCGCTTCGCGCTGCCGCCGCCGGTCGGAGACGTTCGCGTCTCCGGTCGCGGAGTGCGGCGATGCCGCGCGTCCGGCGCTTTGGAGCGCGCTTTCCGGTCCGGTCACGGTGGTGGGGCTTCTCGCGCTCCGTCCGTTCGCCGGAATCGCCGTCGATCCGCTTGTCGCGCTTCCGGCGGGAGGCATCGTTTCGGCGATAGCCTGCGGAAAATGGCGCAATGCGGTCGAGTTTTCGCAGTTCGGACTCGGGAAGGTTAGCGGGGTCGCGATATTGCTCATCGGAACCGGCACGATCGCCGGAATCATCAGGGCGTCAGATCTCAATACCGATATGATCGCGCTTTTGGGGGCGCTCAAGCTGCCGATGGCCGCGCTCGCTCCGGTCTCGGGCATACTGATGGCGGGCGCTACCGCTTCGACCACGGCCGGCGCCACCATCGCGTCGCAGACGTTCTCGGGCGCGCTCGTCGAGGCGGGAGTCGCGCCGGTCTCCGCCGCCGCGACGATACACGCCGGAGCGACCGTAGCCGATTCGCTCCCGCACGGCAGTTTCTTTCACGCGACCGGCGGCAGCGTGTTCATGAGCGTCGGCGAACGGCTGAAACTCATTCCGTACGAAGCGGCGGTCGGACTTGTCGCCACGGCGGTTTCCTGCTGCAGATGGCTGACTTGAAAGCGGAAAGCGCACCGGTCGCGCCGCTCGGGGAATAAGCGGACAATCTTTGCGTCAGTCGAGTTCTTTTTTCGACTTCAGGATCTTGCCGGTTACGGCATCGATATCGTATTCGTAATCAAAAAGACCTGATTCGAATTCAACCTCATAGATCATAACGCCGTTTTCGCGGTCGAGCTCGCATTTGAGGTCGCGGACATCCGCGCGTTTAAGTCCCGCATGGGCGAGAGCCGCGTTGACGGCAGCTTCTTTGCCGATGTATTTCTTTGCGTTCGAGTCGGCGCAGACCTTGGCGCGGCAGCACGAAGCGCATTTGGACTTGGCTTGCTGTCCGGCGGCATCGCAGGTGAACGCTGCGATCGCAATACCGAGCGAAGTGAGAAGTAAGCATTTTTTCATGTCGATGCTCCTTTCTTTGCCTGTGTTTTCAGAGGCATTGTATCAGATTGATTTTCCGTCTGCAACGGGAAATTCAAACTGGAAAATTCTGCGCCGGCCGGGGCTTGAGACGGAACGGAAATATCGGGAAACTCCGATTTGACGGTGCTGCCTTAAATTTGATAGAATCGTCGAAAATAAGGAAATTTCAAAAATGTCGCGAGTAGTTGCCGTAATTTCGGTCGTCGGTATTTGTTTCGTTTCCGGGGCGGATGCCGCATCTCCCCTTGAACTCCTGCTGCCCAAGCCGGTGAAGGCGGAAGCGCGCGCGGGCGAGGCTGATGCCGCGATCTGCGCGAAAGTTTCGGCGCGGAAGGGGTGCGTGCCGGACGCTCCGTCCGCCGTCGCCGCCGAGGCGTACGTGCTGGAAGTTTCGCCGGACGGAGTTGAAATCGTTTCCTCCGATCCGCGCGGCGAGCGTTACGCCCGCGCCACTCTCGCCCAACTGCTGAAGCTCGGCGACGGCAGAGTGCCGTGCTGCCGTATCGTCGACTGGCCTGCCATGCGCTGGCGCGGTTTCATGAATGACTGCGGGCGCAATTATCTTGAAATGGATGGCGTCAAGGCGATTCTCGACGTGATGGCACTTTACAAGATGAATATTTTCCATTGGCACCTGACCGATTATCACGGCTGGCGGCTGGAGTCGAAAAAATATCCGTGCCTGCAGCGGCCCGAAGCTTTCCGTCGTCAGATCGGCCGGTATTACACGCAGGAGGAATTCAAAGAGATCGTCGCCTATGCCTCCGAGCGCGGTATAACCGTGATGCCGGAGCTCGACGTTCCCGGGCACACGCTTTCATTCCGACTCGGACTTGATATCGGCACGATGCGCGAGCCGGGCACGGAGATTGTGATTGATGAACTGCTCAGAGAACTCTGCTCGCTTGCGCCGGCGGAAACGATGCCGTATATCCATCTCGGTACCGACGAAGTGCGCGTAGATCCGGAGTATTGCGACAAGTCATGGGTGACGCGCTGGACGAAAACCATTAACGGCTGCGGACGCAAGGCCGTCGTCTGGGCGCCGGGCATGAAGATCGAACCGGGTTGCGACGTTATCGACATGGCCTGGTACGACGAATACGTGACGAATTCGGTCAATCCCTACATCTACGCCGACTACCGTCGTACATACAATGGCAGTTGGACGCCGTTCGATGTGCTGTCGATGTCTGCGTTCGGCGATATGATGAGATGGCGCGGCGAATCGTCCCGGTATATCGGTGCGATCACCAGTTGCTGGCATGACGACAACGTAGGCGAGGATACGTTGCAGCTTTTTCGTGACTGCATGGTGTTTCCGGTTATCGTCGCGATGTCCGACAATTTCTGGAGCGGACGCAAGGTCGACCGTCCGGAGTTCCGCCGCCGGCTGCCCGCGCCCGGCACCGCATATTTCGCCGAGGCGGAGGAACTGGAGAACCGCATCGCCGCGCAGCGCGACAAGACGCTCGCCGGATTCAGGTTCCCGTTCCCGTTTGTGCGCCAGACCGCAATGCGCTGGCGGATTTCAGAAGTCGGGACGGGACGGGTGCTCGCCAGAGATGTCGCGCAGGGAACCGTATGGCTTGATTCGCAGGGCTCGAAGGAAGCGGCTTTCGTAAAAAGGAATGTAAAGGAACATATAGCGCTCGAAACCTGGATAAAGAGCCCGAAGGATCAGACGCTCGGCGCGTGGATCGACTGTGCCGGACTCTTCGGTGCCTATAGCCGGTTGTTGATGCCGCAGACCCCGCGGCGCGGCGAATGGTGCCACAGCGGCGCGAGCGTCAGTTTGAACGGCGTTGCGCTTGAGCCGCCCGAATGGAAACAGCCGGGCATGAAATCGACGACCAGGCCGATCCGCGAACAGGACATCCCGTATTCGACCGATCTTCTGGAAAAACCGCTGGTCGACGAGCTTGTCACGTTGCGTCCGCCGATGCCGGTCGCGCTGAAGAAAGGCTGGAACCATGTCCGCATCGTTCTGCCTCCGAAAAGTTCCCGGAGAGGCGCCACGTTCTGCCTTGTTGACGGCACGAGCGAGCATCCGCGCGAAGTCGAGGGGCTCGAATACAGTTCCGAGATGAAATATGGTGACAGGAAGGACTGATGATGAAAAAAATATTTCCGCTCATGGTTGCGTCGTTGTTGGCGGGATGTGTCACGGGGCTGAAGCCTACGGCTCCGCGCAATGCGGCTGTTCCTCCGGCGAAGGTCGACCGCGTATGGGCCGAGAAGATGACGCGCCCTGAAATCTCGACCGAAGGACTTAAGTACCGCATATATATTCCGCATGATATCGGATATTTTGAAAAAGTGCCGCTTGTATTGTTTCTGCACGGCGCAGGCGAGCGGGGTGAAGATAATGCCGTTCAACTGGTGCACGGCGTGCCGCAGCTTATCTCCTATTCGATGCGCAAAAACGAAAAGGCGATCATCGTGGCTCCGCAGTGTCCCGAAAAACTTCGCTGGTTTGAAACGCCGTGGGGTGAACTTGAGCATCCGACCGCTGTTCGGCCGAGCGTTACAATGGCGAAAGTTATCGCGCTCCTGAAGAAAATGCTCGCGGATTATCCGGTTGACCGCAGTCGCGTCTATGTCACCGGGCTTTCAATGGGCGGTTATGGAACGTGGGATCTTGCCGCACGCCATCCGGAGCTTTTCGCGGCGGCGCTGCCGGTCTGCGGCGGCGGCGATGTCGCCCAGGCGCCGCGGTTGGCGAAAGTGCCGCTTTGGACGGTCCACGGCGACAAGGACGGCGCCGTCCCGGTTGAAAATTCCAGAAGGATGGTAAAGGCGGTCAATGCCGCCGGCGGAAAGGCGATTTACGAAGAATTGTCAGGTCAGGGACACGGCGTGTGGGGGTACGCGTACGGCAGCGACAAGATTCTCGACTGGTTCTTTTCCCGGCGGAGATGCGCAAAGTTGTGCAAGTGAAGATTCGCGGCACGCCGATTCTGCCGACGGTACGTTAAATTGATGGCAAAGATAAAAATGACGGGAAGACAGATGTCGCTTATAGAGGGGATCGATCCGACGGCGGCGCAGCAGCCGCTCGCCTCGCGGATGCGGCCGAGGGATCTTTCGGAGTTCGTCGGCCAGCGGCATCTTGTCGGAGAAGGGAAGATTCTGCGCCAGATGATAGAGCGCGACACCATTCCCTCGATGATCCTCTGGGGACCGCCGGGGGTGGGGAAAACCACGCTCGCCAACGTGGTCGCCAACGCGACCAGAGCGGAGTTCGTCAATTTTTCGGCGGTGACGAGCGGCATCAAGGAGATAAAAGAGATAATGGCCCGCGCCGAGGCCGGACGCAGTCTCGGCGTACGCACCGTGCTTTTCGTCGACGAAATCCACCGTTTCAACAAAGCGCAGCAGGATGCGTTTCTTCCGTATGTGGAGCAGGGGTCCATCATTCTTGTCGGAGCTACGACGGAGAATCCTTCCTTCGAGGTGAATTCCGCACTGCTGTCGCGCTGCAAAGTTTTCGTTCTCAAAAGCATCGAGGAAGACGATCTCGTTTCCCTTCTGCGCCGGGCGCTCACGGAGGAGCGCGGGTTCGGCAGACTTGCCGTCGAGGTGTCGGACGAGACTTTGCGCAAAATCGCCCGTTTCGCCAACGGCGACGCCCGCAGCGCCCTCGGGACGCTTGAAAGCGCCGTCGCCAACGCCGATTTCAAAGACGGTGTCCCGACGGTGACGGATGAGACCGTCGCCCAGTGCGTAGGCAGGAAGACTCTGCTTTACGACAAGCGCGGCGAAGAGCACTACAATGTCATTTCCGCGCTCCACAAGTCCATGCGCAATTCCGATCCCGACGCTGCGGTGTATTGGCTCGCGCGGATGCTCGAGGGCGGCGAAGATCCGCTGTATATAGCCCGCCGATGCATACGTTTCGCGTCCGAGGACGTGGGGCTGGCCGATCCGAACGCGCTTCTGCTGGCGACGACCGTCTGGGACGCCTGTCATAATCTCGGGGTTCCGGAATGCAACGTGCATCTGACGCAGATAGTCGTCTATCTCGCGCTCGCGCCGAAATCGAACGCGATGGAGGCGGCGTACATGAAAGCGGCGGCGGATGCCCGCAACATGATCGCCGAGCCGGTGCCGCTCAATATCCGCAACGCCCCGACGCGGCTCATGAAGGAGCTTGACTACGGGAAAAACTATGTCTACGCCCATGATACCGAAGAGAAGATCGCCAGAATGTCATGCCTGCCGGAGTCGCTCGAAGGTCGGCGGTATTACGAACCTGCGGGGCTCGGTGCGGAGGCGCGTATGAAAGCCCGGCTAAAGGCCGTGCGCGACTGGCGCGAAGGAAGAAGCGATGAACCTCCGTTCTCAAACGCGGCATTCGTCGCCAACCGCCGCACATGATTCAAGCAGGTGCAGTTTGATCGGTAATCTGACAGAAGGGAGATTATCAAAGTTATGATAAGCAAAAAAATGGTTGTATTGATCATGCTTGCCGCCGGCAGTGCGGCCAGCGGCGCGTCGGACGGATATTCATCGGCGTCATACGGGTATGAAGACGACGGTAAAACGCTGGTCGCGACGGTCGCGGCCGGACAAACGGCAACGCTTGCCGACGGCGACGATGCCGCCTCCGTCCTGAACGGAGGCGCGATCGCGAAATTTGTGAAAAGAGGCGACGGCACGCTTAAAGTCAGCGCCGATCTCTCGTCGTTCACCGGCGATCTTCATGTCGAAGACGGCGTGTACAGTTCGTCTCCCAATGTCAATGATGCGCCCAACACCACAGCCGGCGCAACTGGGACCGACTACAAAATTGTCGTTTCCGAGGGGGCGACTTTCGATTTCGATACGGCCGTTTCGGGGCATACGCTGAGCCGCGAATGGCACTTTGCCGGGCGCGGGCACGTACACGCGACGCTCGGCGAACTCGGGGCTTTGCATACGACCGAATCCGGGACCGCTATGAGTGCGGTAAAGGGTAAAGTCGTTCTTGACGGCGCGACCATGATGCGTTATACCCGGGGAAACAATTTTTCCTTTATCGACTGTCCGATGGATATGCAGAACCACGATCTTACATTGAAGAGCGATGCCAGAAGCATGGGGCCGATCATCCAATGCAACAATTCTGGCGAAAGCTTCATGGGAAATGCCGGCAATGTATTTGTCGAGGGATGCGCGAATATCTCCGGCTATCTTTCATGGCTGTACTGTAATCCAATCGGAAACAAAACGCTGACGGTGGAAGAGAATTCCACTTTGATTTTGAATTCGATGTCGCAAACAGAGAATTTAGCCACGGCATATCACAATGTTGTTCTCAAAAAAGGAGCGAATATAAAGCTTCAGGGCGGAAACGATAAGGTTTTCTACGGCTCGGTCACATTCGAGGATCCTAAACGCAATATAATCTCATCTACCTCGCCCGACGAGAGATATCGGATAAATCTGCGCGGCAGAATTCTCGGCAGCGGATTTTCCGCTCGGGGCAAAGTTGCGGTGGAGTTGCGCGATGTCCCCACCGTTACGGCTTTTGCGAACGCCACAACGAACGGGATGGAGATTTCGAACGGCGCGTTTGTCGATCTGCGAAGCACAGGTACCGCGCTCCTCAACGTCACTGAGACGGGCGGCGACATTTCGGTTTCGAACGGAACGTTGTGCGCCGGCTACACCTTTTACAGTTTTGAAAAGCTGGGAGCGGTTTCTTTTGCAGGAAATTGCACCTGGGCGGTTTATGCCTATTTCAATTATGATTCGCCGGACAGAGTAGTCTCGGGTGGCAGCAACCGAACTGCGACTAAATTCTCAAACCTGCATTTCACGGATAATCCGACGGTGGCGTTTTCCACCAATGTGGTGACGGGAACGCTTCATGGGTTGGGCAGCGTGTCGAACACGGTGGATGTCGCCGGAGCGAGAAGTGGGTCTTACGAAAACGGTACGTCCACGAAGTGCGACAACTTCAAGGTTCAATCGTCATGGACATTCGCACTTGACGATGTGCTTTCCGGCGGATGCCTTGCCTCAAGCGGCAGGATAGACTTCGATTCCGGCGCCGTGATCCGGCTTTCGGGATGCCGGAGGCTCGGGGGCGCCAGCCGTTCCTTCCTTGTCGCGTACGCTGAAGGCGAAATCAATGGTCTGGATTCCGTGTCGTTTGAAGTTGATGATCCGAAGCTGTGGAGGCTGGTCCCGGGCGTTGACGGCAAGACGCTTTACGCCGTCTATACGCCCAAAGGAACTGTCTTGATCGTCAGGTAGTCAAAGGAGTTGCAATGAAAATTTTACTCGCGTTTGCCGCAGTGCTTACGGTACATTCTTTCGCCTTTGCGGCAGGTCATTCAAGTTTGAACGTCCGTGATTTCGGAGCCGTCGGCGACGGAGTTCATGATGATACGCTCGCCATCCAGAAGGCCGCCGACGCGCTGTATCCGGGGGGCTTCAAGGAGCGCGCCTATGCCCGTCGTGTGCGCAACCGCTACATGAAAGGCATTTGCGACGGAGCGAACGGCGAGGTGTTCTTCCCGAAAGGCGTCTATCGGGTGACCGGGCCGGTCGTCTTCGAAAACAGCGTCAATGTGCGCGGGGAAAAAGGGGCGCTCGTCGTCAACGAGACGCGCGATCAGCCGACGTTCTATTTCAAGTTCGGGTTTAGAGTGTATATCGATTCGCTCGCGTTCAGGGGCGGCTCGGTGCATGTGCACCAGTGGACTGAGAACTGGACCGACGCTTCGATGTTCATTTCGCGCTGCCGTTTTTCCGGAGCGTCGGACGCCGCGGTGATTTCGAAGGGCGTGTGTCTTGACGTCGGCGGATATCTCGATAACGAAGCGCGCAAATCGCTTCCTCCCTACGAGGTTGTCCGGCTGCAGAACGGCCGGGTCAGGCTTGTCGACAATTACGAGGGCAAAAAGCTCGCGTGGTTCTGGAATTCGACGCTGATAAATATCGAGCGGTGCCTGTTCGACGGGAACGCCGCGGCGTTCCGCATCGCTTCGGACATCAATGTGTACCGCGAGTGCGTCATCCGGGCGGACAGCGGCGTTCCCGGGCCGGCGGCGGAAGTGTCCACGGGTCCGCATTTCGACCGCGTGAGGTTTGAGATCTCCGGCGGCGCTCCGGCTCCGTCGCGCTGCGCGCTCAAATCGTCCGACGGCCAGGTTACGCTCACGGGATGCTCGTTCGCGCTGTCCGGCAAAATCCCCGCCGTGGTTTCATCGGCCAAGGCTGGCGACGGCATTTGCGGAAAGTCGCTCCGGTTCATCGACACCGAACTTTCGCGGGGAACGGGGCCGCTGGTAAGTTTCGCCGACGGCACTTTTCCGAATCTGCTCGTGGTCGACGGTTTGAAAACCGGCGCCACGTCAGCCGCTCCCCGCCGTATTTTTTCGTTCGAACGCATACCGCAGCGCTCGGATTTCGAGCGGTGGATCCGCGACGGAACGAAAAACCGCAGCTCGAAACTGCCGCCGCTGGATATCGAACGGTGCATAGCCGTTTCGCTGGCGGGGATCGACAAGAGCGCGTTCGACGCCGAATTGCCCCAGAGCGTCGCCCGGTTCTCGCGCGATCTGCCGCAGGGCACGCGCTCGCGGCTCACGGAGCGGGTTACGCGCCGATTCCCGGCCGACGGCGCGAAGGTCTTTGCCGACGACTCGATGGGGACGGCGGCGCCGGCGGACGGGAACGGAGACGATACCGCCAAAATGCAGGCGCTCTTCGACCGGGCGGCGAAGGCCGGTGCCGCCGAAGTGGTGCTGCCGTCCGCGTGGCTGCGCCTGTCCTGTCCGGTCACGCTCGGCGGCAGACTGACCGTGCGCGCGCACGGCCGCGCCGTGGTCGAAGGCCCCGATGACATTCCGCTTTTCCGGCTTGCGCCCGGAAGCGAGGTCCTGTTTGAAAACATAATCTTCAATTTCGGCGGGAATGCCGTTTCGTGCGACGGCAGGAACGGAAAGGCATGGTTCCGAAACTGCTGCTTCTACGACCAGCGCGGGCCTTCCGTCACGGCAGGTACCAAGCGCGGCGACGGCGCGGGGTGGCGCATCGAGATGGTCGGCGGCTGCGTCGACACCGCGCGGTTTTTCAGCGGTGCGGCAAAGCCGTTTTTCTTTACCGGCGTCTGGCTCACGCTGGCGCCGGACCGGCCGACGGGATGTCACCGCGCGTCGTATTCGTGCATCGAGAATTTTCAGGGCGGGACGGTGCTTGCCGAGGACGTCTGCGGCGTGCCGCGTTATTTCGAGAATTCCGAGGTGTTCAGCGTCACCCCGGGGAAAGTGGGGGACTACCGCTGGGTCGACAATTACGGCAAATACTCTTCGTGGCAGTTCCGCTACGGCGGAGAGCGCCGCGGCATAACGCCGATATACAATCACCCGGAGGCTTCATCGTATGCCGAAGGTTCGATTTCGTATCACAAGAACAACGGGCATCTGCGGCCTCTTGCGGCGGCGGCGGCGATGTCGTCGGAGAAGGACGATGTGCGTTTTGTGGATGTGATGGGATTCAATTTCACCGTCAATCCGTCGTTCTATCTCGCGGTGCAGGGAAAGGACGGCTCGTACGGCGGGCAAGCCTCAGGCGGACATGTCTTCAACTGTTTCCCGTTCGACTGATACACTGTTCGCCTTTACATTTGCGCGAAACGGTATTCGTAGACGTTGGTCCGGCGCGGTTTGAAACCGAGCGAGCGGTAAAGCGCGTTGGCGGCGATCCGCGACGGACGGGACGTGAGCTCCACCGAGGAGGCGCCGGTTTCGCGCAGGTGTTCAAGCGCATATTCCATCAATCGGCGTCCCGTGCCCCGACCGCGCAGCTGCGGATCGACGATCACGTCTTCGATGCGATGGTGCGTTCCGGTCGGGCTTGAGAAGCGCGCGATCGTCGCGCTGGCGACGATGCGGCCGCGCCGCCGCCTGACGATGACGACGGCCGTGCCGGTCTGTATCGCGGACCTGACTGCCGTGGCGTCTAACCCGGCGGAAGGGTCGAGCAGTTCGACGAGCGCGCCCAGATCGCTGGCGTCGGCCTCCGTGAGACCGGTGAGGATTTCAAAGCGTCCGCCGCTTCTTTTCTTCTCCCTGATCCCGGCGGTTTCCCGCAGCTGATGTTTTTTTCGCCACGACGCGGGCGCAAGGCCGGTATGCTCTTTGAATATCCGGTTGGCGTGGGGGATGCTGGAGAATCCGGCGCGCAGAAACGCGGCTTTGACGGAAACGGCCGGATCGGCGAGCAGCCGTTGGGCGGCCTCAAGCCTGCACGACGTTATTTTTTCCGCAAGCGACCGCGTTTCATACTGTTTGAACCTGAGGTCGAGCAGCCGCCGGGACACGTTCAGATGGCGTGCGACATCGTCGGGGTGGATGCCGTTGGCGGCCTCGGCTTCGATAAAGGCGATCGCGCGTTCGATCAGCCGCGCCGCGGGAGCCGGCGAGCGCGTCGAGGCGCGTTCGACGACGCCCAGAGAAGCGCGGCAGACAATCTCCGGTTTGCGCCTTGATCCGCCGCGCAGAAAGCGCGAAAGCATTTCCGCGGCGGCCTCGCCCATGCCTTCGGCGTCCGTTTTGATGCTTGAGATCGTCGGATGGGTGTGCTCGCAGATGAACCGGTCGTCGTCCGTCCCGAGTACGGCAACTTCGCCGGGAACGCTCAGTCCGGCGCTGCGGGCGGCGAGGAGCACGTCGGCGGCCCTGCCGTCCCAGGCCGCGAAAACGGCGGCGGGTTTCGCGAGACGCGAGAGAAAGGCGCTCAAGCGTTCGCGGTCCTGCTCCGGCGCTCCGGCGAGGCTGTATGTTTCGCAGGTTTTTCCGGCGGCGGCGAGTTTTCCCGCGAAAGCTCTGCCGCGCTGGAGACTCCACGGACGGTTGCGGCTGTCGCCGATGAATGCGTACGACCTGAATTCGCCGAGCTGCCGGAAATATTCGGCGGCGCTTTCGCCGATGCCGTCATTGTCGTTGACGACGAATCCGGCCGCGTGCGGCGGCGCCATGAGTTCGTCCCCGGTCATGCCGATGCCGACGAAGGGGATTTTCGAGCGGGCGATAAGCTCTTTTGCCTTTTCCGTGTACGGCACGCCCGAGATTATTCCGTCGGGGATGTCGGCGGGGTTTGTCGAGCTCAGAAGCGAACAGAGGTGTTCCTCTTCGGGAATTATGCGGACATTCCAGCTGTCGGTCGAGCCGAAGAAACGGAATATGCCCATCATCCGTTTGCGGTGGGATGCGGTCGCGAGACGCAGATGGATGGCGATGGTTTTCATGATGCGGATATTATAGCAAGGTTCAGCCCGCAGATGCGCCGTTTCCAAAATAGCGAAGAAAGTCTTGCCGGATAAGCGAAGCGGTTTTATTGCGGAAAAGCAGAAGGTTGTGGTATCATCCGGGCATGGAAAAAAATGTCGATTCTTCCCGCTTTTTCGCGCTTGATTTTCTGCGCGGGCTTGATATGGTGCTCTTGACCGTCATTGGTCCGCTTGTCTGGGCGGTTCACAACGCATGGGGGCTTCCGGACGCGGTCCTCTTCCAGTTTACCCATCCGTGGGAAGGCTTCACGCTTTGGGATATCGTGATGCCGGGCTTTCTTTTCATGTGCGGCGCGGCGATTCCGTTTTCGCTCGGGCGCAGGCTCGAAAAGAACGGCGGCAAGCCGGATGCTGCCTACTGGCGGCACGTCCTGCTGCGCGTCGCGATGCTCTGGACGCTCGGGATGATCGTTCAGGGGCATCTGCTCGACTTCGATCTTCTTGAACTTCGTCCTTACAACAACACGCTTCAGACCATCGCCGCGGGGTATCTCGCGATGGCCGCGCTCGCCTGCGCACGTTCGCGCGCCGTGCGCATCGCCGTGCCGCTCGCCGGTTTCGCCGTCTATGCGGCGCTGCTGCATTTTCTCGGCGATTATTCGATGACCGGCAATTTCGCCGAAGTCTGCGAGCAGCGCATTCTCGGCGCGATTATGCCGGAAGGCTCGAAGGCGATCCGCGAGATAGGCCCCTTGGGTTATCTTCCCGACATTTCGAAAGTCGGCGAAATCCGCTACACGTGGTGGCTGACGACGCCGATGTTCGTTTTCATGACCGCCTGCGGCGATTTCTCCGCGCGCCTTCTGCTCGCGCCCGGCGACGGAAAAAAGAAGACCGTGCATCTTGCGGTTTTCGGCGCGGCGCTGCTCGCGCTCGGATTCGCGCTCGAGGCCTGCGGCGTTAAACTCGTAAAGCATATCTTCACCGCGTCGTTCACCGCGCAGGCGATGGGCTGGTGCGTTCTCGCGCTCGTCGCGGCGTACGCGATTACGGATGTCGTCGGTTTCCGGCGCGGTCTCGGGGTCTTCATGCTGTTCGGGCGGACGTCGCTTTTGGCCTACATGATTGGCGAATGGTTCTGGCCGTGTTTCATGTTCGCGGGCGACTATGTGACGCGCGGGCTTGTCCGTCATGTCGGCGCGGGGGCGCAGGGCGTTGCCGCCTGTCTTGCCGCTATCGGCATGCTGATTTTCTGTCTGTACATCCGCCGCCGTTTCGCGGCATTTGAAAAGGAGGTAGCAAAATGAATATGTCCCGTCGAAATTTCATAGTCGGCGCCGCCGGAACGCTCGGTGCCACGGCCGCCGCCTCTCCCGCTAAGGCCGCTCAAGCGTTGAAGAAAGACGCGTTCGGCAAGTATGCGGGGGCGCTCCCGGGCGGACGCTACGACACTCACGTCCACGTCTATCCCGGCGAGCCGGAACCGGAAAAACTCGCCGCTTCGTTCCGAGAGGCGGGGCTTGCCGGCGGGTGCATTTTCTCCGAGCGTCCGGTAAAATGGGAAAAGTCCTGGGCCGATCCACTGCCGCCGGCGGAGTCGATGGACCGCGTCATCCAATGGGCGAGCGGCTCGCCGACCATTTATCCCTTCTACTGGATCGATCCGTCGCGTCCGGACGCCTGCGACCTCGTCGACATGGCGGTCGAGAAGGGCATCTACGGCTTCAAGGTGATTCGCTCCGAGGCCAAGCCGGTCGATGAGAAGACGCTTCCCGTCTACCGGCGCATGGCGCACCACGGCAAGCCCGTCACCTTCCACTCCGGCATTCTCTGGGACGGGCAGGCCTCGTCGGACAATTTCCGGCCGGCGAACTGGGAGGGGCT
>JAFVZE010000068.1 GCA_017508315.1 Kiritimatiellia bacterium
ATAATCCGTTTAACGGTATCGCGGTCGCGGCGAAGTTGATAGCTGGCGAGCAGGCGGCGGAGATGGTCGATGCGCGGGAATTCGGCAAGATTAAGGATTTAGCGAAATATGGGGAAGTCTGGGTTCATTCGTGCTGGTTGCCGGTAACGCTTAAGGCTTGTTGGCGAGTTGTCAAGGCGAAGAGGCCGCTTGTACGGATGACGCATGCGAATTTGGATCCTGTGAGACTTAGGTATCATAGCTGGAAGAAGTGGCTCGTGGGGCCGATTGAGCGGTGGCTTTTGCGCAAGGCGGATCGGATTGTTGCGACGTGCGAGGCGGAAGCGGAGTGGGTACGAATGTATCTTGGGAAGAAGTGTCCGGCTATTGAGGTGATGGATTTGAAGAGGTTTTTTAAGTTGAACCACGAAATACACGAAAAACACGAAAAACACGAAAAAGGGGACGAGGAAGGGGATAGGTGTTTAACACATAAAAAACTGAATGTTCTTTACTTGGGGCGGAGGCATCCGCTTAAGGGGGTTAAGTATTTAGAAAAAGCGGTGAAGGAGTTAGGGGTTAGGAGTCAGTGGGTAGGGGTTAGAGATGTAGAGAATAACTCGAAACTAGAAACTCGAAACTTGGAACTGAAAATAGTATGCAATGCCTTTGGTGAAGAGTTGGAAAAAGTTTGGGATTGGTGCGACGTTCTGGTGTTGCCGACGCTCTCGGAGAATTTCGGGCTCGTGGTCGCTGAAGCGCTGGAGCGCGGGAAGAGGGTTGTCACGACTGACGGGGCGCCGGTATGGGGAGAAGAAGAGAGCGGTGGAGCGTGTGAGTGTGTGAGGGAGGGAGTTGTCGACAGACTTGGCGGGAAGCTCATTTATTTGAAGGGGTACAGGGATGGAAGCGATGAAGAGAGGGTGAAGTTGTTGACGACGGCGATTTTAACGGTGTGCAGGGATGAAATGATTTGAAGCTGAAAGGTGTGCGACGTGAAAGTCTGGTTGATAAATCCTTTTGACAATACGCCGATGGAAGGATATCGTCCTCAACGTTATTGGCTGATGGGACGGGCGTTTCGCCGCGCCGGTCATGAAGTGGTGTATTGGACGAGCGATTTCTCGCATGCGACCAAGCGGAAGCGGGAACTTGTTGCTTCAGTGGACGATGACATTGCGGTCGAAATGCTTGAAACTCAGCCGTATTCCCGCAATGTTTGTCTGTCCCGGATTCGAAGTCATCAGCGTCTGGCGCGAGAGTGGGCACGACGGGCCGAGACTAAGGAAGATATGCCTGATATTATCATCGCGAGTATGCCTCCGCTTGGGCTATGCGATGCGGCAAGGAAGTTCGCGGCACGTTGCGGAGCATTATTCATTGCAGATGTGCAGGACGCCTGGCCGGAAACCTTTGAACGCATCCTGCCCGGTTTCGTGTTTTCGTTGTTGGGATTGAGAAGAGTTGCACGGCGGATATACACGGAATCGGATGGTGTAAGCGCAGTTGCGAAGCGATACATAGATTTGGCACTCAAGTACGGGTGCAAGGCTCCGGCGGCGGTGTTCGGACATTCAATAGAAGGCTGCGGTACCATTGGCGACAAAAGGGTGTGTGATGGTGTGCTGCATCTGGCATACATAGGGAATATGTCATTGAGCTATGACCTTGAGACGGTGATCAGATGCGTTTCCGGAATGGACGATGTCACGTTGGATATCGCAGGGAACGGCCCGGATCGTCAACGCCTGACGGATTTGGCGGGGAGGCTGAAGTCAGGGCGTTCAAACATCAGGTTTCATGACTATCTGAATGAGGCTGAATTGGCAAATCTGCTTTTGACTTGCGATGCGGGTGTTATCCCCATGTTTCCGGACAGTTGTGTCGGAGTCCCCGGTAAGATGGCCGATTACGCCGCGGCAGGGTTGAAAGTGGTTGAATGTCTTGGCGGAGAGACGGCTGCTCTGGTTGATAGATTTGGGGTAGGGACGCATTATCATGCGGGGGACGCGGCATCGCTGCGCAAGGCGATAGATTCGCTCAGAAATATCGACAATGAGAATGCAAGGGCGGAATTCGCCGGGAATTTCGACGCTACGCAAGTAATGGATGGATACGTCGAGTGGGTGGCGGATGTCATGCGGCGTAAAAAGGGTCGGGGTGCCGCGCGCGGATTGCGCGATGAATGATCGTGATATATCGAATTCTGAAAGGGCGATAGGGGGGTGAGAGTTTCATTAAAATTTCCGCTTGCGCGGCGAGGGAAAAATTTGCTAAATTAACCGCGTGGTGGAAATCATGCCGTCCGCGGTGCGGGCGGGAAGATGAAGGAGCGGAAAACCAAAAAGGTCCAGTTAGACTTTGAATCCTTCGGCGCGGCGACGCCTCCCTTTTCCGAAAAGGGCTTTCGCCGCGCGCATGAGGAAGAAGGCTGCTGCTGCACGCGGAACGTGCGGCGGCGGCCTTTCTCTTTTTCACCGGCGCTTTTCCTGAAAACCCACAAACCGAAAAAAGGAGACAATGCATGAATCTCGAGCATCTCAAGGCGTTTCAGACCGCGGTAAACACATACAATGCTTCAAATGAAAACGTGCGCGTGGGTTTCGACCGTCCCCGGTCGGGCGCGGTACCCGACGCATCGCGCAGGATCGAGCCCAAGACCGCGTCTTTCGCCGCCGCCAACAACACCGAAGTGCGAGCGGCGCTGAAAGATGCGCTTACGGCGGCTTTCGGGGTTCAACGGCTCGAGGAACTTCCTTCCGAC
Source organism: Kiritimatiellia bacterium (assembly GCA_017508315.1). Classification (GTDB taxonomy): domain Bacteria; phylum Verrucomicrobiota; class Kiritimatiellia; order RFP12; family UBA1067; genus UBA1067. The sequence continues at coordinate 2,744 of JAFVZE010000068.1, forward strand.
GTGCGCAGGGTTCTCAAGATCCGCGATTTCAAACTTTCGCGGAACGGAGAGGTGAAAAGCCGCCGCCCCCTGACCATGCGGCGCATACGCGCCATTCTCGATGCGGTCAGAAAGGTCGCCGTCGATTCGACCGACGGCAAGGACGCCAAGCGCTCGATAGAAAACGCGTTCAACGGCGGCCTTGATGTCCGCGGCGACGTCGAATCCGCGCTTGTGCGCCACGCCATCGCATCCGGGCGCAAGCCGATGACGTTCTCCATGCCGGGCGGCGGGCGCGTCGAAGTGCCGCTCGCCTGGCTGAAAGCGTACGTGAACGGCAAAGCCGGCGGGCATCTGGCCTCGCAGGTCGACATCATCCATAACGAGGTCCAGTCGGACATAACCAAAGGCTCCGCCATCTACCGGCATCTGTGCGAGGGGCGGGAATGCGTGCCTTCCGGCGAGAACCAGCGCGCGCTGCGGCATTATCTCGCGTTCGTGGCGTTTGCCGCCGGCAAAGGCTTCAAGAGCCGCTATTTGTCCGTTCCCGACGGAGACGGACGGCTCGCGGCGTTTCTCGGCGGCGGCGGTTCCGGCGGCGTGATAAGGCTCAAGGCCAACGAATCGATCGACCGGTCCGCCGGACGTCTGCTCCTCTTCAGCGATATCGACTGTCCGTCGGCCGGAAAGGAACTCATGCGTCAGCGGGATGTCGACGGTTTGTACCAGCGCCTTAAGTCCAATCCGCTCGCATCCGACATTTTGCGCCGCAAGACGCCGGGCGGCAGTTTCACGATCGCGCAGATGAGAGCGAACGTGCTGGCGGAATACCAGCGGGTTCTTACCGTGGCCGACGAGGAGGTGCTCGCGGACGCCCGTTTCGAGATCGGCAGTGTCGATCCCGAAACTCAGCAAGGGGCGGAGGCCATCTCAGGCACGAAAGCCTACCGCAAAATGATGGAATACCGCAGCGAACTCAGCGCGTTCAACGGGCATCTTTCATATCAGAGAGGCGATCTCGACCATCCCGACGAGCGTATCGCCGACGAGGTCGTGCTGAGCCGGGAAGAAATCGAAAAGTTTTCCGCGATGCCGTCCGATGTCGGAGTTCTCTCGCCGCGAAACGCCGCCAGACCCGCCGAGGCTGCGGCCGCCGCCCGTCCGCCGCGAGGGGAAGATCTGCGGCTCGGCGACTACAACTGGCGCCGGGAACAGATTCGCAGGTGCGGCGGCGGCGAGTATCTGGAAGGCGTCGGACATCTGATCGAGGCGATTCGCGAAGGCATGCTCGAGGGTGTGGAAATGGAGGAGTTCGACAAACCCATTCTCAGCGAAAAAGACATTCCGCATCCGATCGCCGAACTGATCAGGGAAATCGACGCCGATTGGCTCGCCGATTTCGCGTGGTACCGTTCCGTCCGGGCGGATTTGTGCGACCGGAGCGCCGCGCGCTCCGCCGGCGACAAACCGCTCCGGCCGTTTTGGGATGCGCTGCGCAGCGGAGAGTGTTCCCGGAACATTCCGGAGGCGGCCGCGGGAAAAATTTTCGAGATCATCGGAAAGTGCGGCATGTCGAACGCGCCGGATTGGGAGCATGGCGTTCTGCGCACGACGGCCCGCAATCCCGAAGTCCGGGAAGCGGACCGCGCGGCCGCGACCGCCGCGGCGAGCATCTGGGGCTTCGGCGCGAACGGATTGACGAAGATCGTCCGCTATATCCAGGATTGCGGATACGACCTTAAATCGGTCAAGGGCGACGAGATCGAGATGCTTTCCACTCTGGCGGCGCTGCACGATTTCAAGCTCGAGGATGTTCCGACGTTCATCCAGCGCCAGACCGGCAAGTCGCCGTCCGAAATCACGCAGAAGGATCTGGTAAGACTTTTCCGGCTCAAACAGGCCAACCGTCTCAACGACAAGGGTGCGGCGCTCAAAGGCGCCTCCGCCGAGGTCGCCGCCGTTCTCAAAGGCGACAAACTGCCGTCGATGACGAAGGCCGGCGGACAGGATGTGACCGTGCTGCTCCGTGCCATGCGCCAACTTGCCGCATCCGGGGCCGGCGCTGCCGTGAATACGGAGTTTCTCGGCCGTCCGGTGGCTCTGCGCCTGACGAAAAGCGGTTCAATGGTGTTCTGCCTCGACGGCTTCGAGTTCCGGGCGGGAAAGACGCCGCGCGAGTTCACGGAGATTCTCGAAAACGATGCCGTTTCCCATCCCGACCGGTTCGGACTGCATCTCGTTCTGAAAATGCTTCCGCAGGTGCGCGGAGCGGATGAGAGCGCCGATCCGGTCGCGGCAAGCCGTTCGCGGGAACTGTGTCTGCGCTTTCTCGACGGATCGATCGGCATTAGGCCGGCGATGTTCGCGAGCGTGTCGACGAAGGAACTCTACTGCATTGCCGAAGGGGTCGCCGACGGCCGCTACCGTCTGCGCAGCGGCAAACTGTCCCGGAAGGCGATCGGGAGCATGATCGAGCGGTCGGTGAATCCGGAAGTGCTGACGAGCAACGAGGCCGCGGAGATGTGCGCGGCTCTGCAGAAGCTCGGAGATGAAATCCGCGTGGACATGAACCGGAGCGCGCCGTCGTCCGCGCCGACGCGGAATCCCGCCGACCGGGACGTCAGGCTTGTGCACGCGCTGATGGCGGACTGTGTTCTCGACTTCAATTCCCTCGATTACGACCGGTATCAGAAGCCGGGCGCCGACCGCGACGGGCGCATCATCGCCGTCATGCGCCGTCATGTTCCGGCGCTGGTCCGTCTGGTCAAGAATCCGGCGCTCGCCGCAAGCTTCCCGCCGGCGATTGCCGAAGTGATAAACGCGGCTTTCGGCAGACTGCTCAACGCGCTGACGCAGATCGAAGTCCTCAGACAGCTGCCGGACGAAACGCTTGCGCGGCATTTCGAATTTCTTCTCGATACGGTCGGCAGGCCGAGACTGGAATGGTCGCCGGCGATCGACGCGTATCTCGGCGAAAGACCGGTGTCGGCTCCGAAAAAAAGCCTGCTCGGCGGCTTCGTCTCCACCATGTCGGCGGTGTTGGGGTTCCAGGCGGATCGGCAGACCATGGAGCAGCTTCCCGCCTTCATGCTCAAAGAGCCCATGCGCATGGCCATGGAGATGCTCTCGAACGCCGTCCCCGGAACCGAGGAACGTCTTGAGAGAGGCATTTCCGAAGTGATGAACCGGGTGCAGGAGGTCGTCTCGGCGGCGTTGCAGATGCCGCAGGCCGCCGGGGAGCGGGAACATCCGCTTTGGGCGCAGTCGTTCGACGAAATCGTCGGAAATGCGATGTCCGATGCGGACGGCGGATACGGCAAATTCGTGCAGGAGGTGCTGATGACGTATTTTACGGCGTCGTCGCCCATCGAACAGCGGCAGATGACCGCTTCGCTCATACGGTATGTCGATGCGGGCTCGTCCAACGGGGCCATTCTCGGCGCGCTGTTCCGCGGAGCCGGGCCGCTGCTGCAGAAGATGCTGCAGGGGCTGCCTCCGGCGGTGTTCGGCGAAGAGCTTTCCGAGGCGCTCAGGGACGTCAAGTCGAATCTGCAGCCGATTCCGGACAATTTCGTCAAGGCGGGAATGCAGCGCATAATCGACCGCTCCGCGGGACGGATTCATTCGATCAGCGTCGAGCGTTCGCTCGGGGCCGCTTCGGTCGGCCAGGCGTTTCTCTGCCGGATGGTCACGGACGAGCATCCCAAGGGAGAGGAGTGCGTGGTCAAGCTTCTGCGTCCCACCGTCAAAACGGCGATCGCCCGCGAAAGGGCGATTTTCGAAAATGCGGCCAGGGACGTGCCGGGGATGTCCAAGACGTTCCAGGGACAGCTCGAACGCATTCTCGAAGAGCTTGATTTCACGCTGGAGGCCACCAATATAGATTTCGGCCGCAGCGTCTACGAGCAGCCGGCCTACCTGCGGCAGAAGAGCCTCATATCCGGCGGCGACATCGAAACTCTGTATCTCCATTCGCTCCATTCCATGGAGGTGCATCCGCTCGCGACGCCGACGATGGACTGTCTGGTTCTGAAGAAGGCTCCGGGGGAGACCTACGACCGTTACATGCGCACCATCCGCGACCGTCTCGAAGAAATCCGGCGCGGAGCGCAGATGCGCGACGGCGGCCGGATCGAAATCACCGACGCGACCAGGGCCGCGTCCGTCAAGCGCGAACTGGCGGACCTGTACGCGGATATGCTCAAGCGTCAGGGGTTCCTGGTCGATCTCACGAAAAAATGGGTGCACGAGGGGCTTTTCGGCAACGGCTTCTATCACGGCGACCTGCACGCGGGCAACATCATGTCGGACGGCGCCGGGCTTACGGTGATCGATTTCGGCAACGCGACCCATCTGTCGGATTTCGAGCGTTCGCACGTGCTGCGCATGATCTCCGCCGCGCTCGTCGGCTGGCACGAGACGTTCGAGTCGTCATTCACCGCGCTTCTTTCTCCGGAAGGACGCGAGGAGTATCGGCGGAAGAACGGCGACGGGCGCATAACCCGCGACCTCGCGGACATTCTGCACAAAGGCACCAGACAGGATGTCGGAATGCGCATTTCCGCGGTGCTCATGGTTCTGCAGCGCCACGGCATTGAAGTCCCGAGTTCGATCTACAACTTCAACCAGTGCCAGATGCGGCTCGGAGCCACGGTGGACGAAATGAATTCGCTCATGGAGGAGGTGCGCTCGACGATGGCGCGGCTGTCGTTTGCGAAGTTCGACGGCGATCCGTCGGATGACAACTCGATAATGGCGACGTTCGTAAAGCCGCTCAACGCGTTCATCAACGCGCTTTTCGGCGGTCCCGCCGCCGATATGCCCGCCGCCGCAGGCCACTGCGGGATATTGAAGGTGTACTGCGGCTGGCGGGCGGATACGCAGACATGGGATTTCGGGTCTTCGCCGATGATGGACAACTTCTGCAAAGAGATCGCCGATGACGTCAAGTTCAAAGAGGCGTATGTTCCGCTCATCGCCAGATTGCGCAATGTCCGACGCGTGGACGCGAAAGGCGCCGTTGCCGAAAACGGCGGCGCGGGGCAGAAGCTCGGCAACGTTTTCGACGCCTACCTCCGCAAGGAGAAGCCGACGCTTTCCGACCGCAGGGAACTTGCCGAGAGCATCTTCATGGCGACGCGCGAGCTCATCGACACGGCGTATGATTTCACGAAAATGGAAGCCGAAGGACAGCCCGTGAGTTTCCTCATGGCGGTGGGGGACGGGATTTCCGACAGCCTCTATACGGTGCGTACCACGCTCGGAAACCTCACTTCGGTCGAGCTGATGCGTGCGCAGGAGGCGGAGATCCGCAAGTCCGACGCGACGGCATCGCGCGTGAGCAGAAGCGACGAACTGGTCAGGGAGTATGTGCGCCAGAACGAAGAACTGAGGATAACGCAGGAGAATCTGGCCAAGATAAAGGAGGCGGCCGGCCGGCTGGCCCTGCCGTACGATCTGCCCGGACGCGACGGCAAGGGCGCATGGCTCCAGTCCGAAGAGGAGCGGCGGAAATTCTACGCCGTGATGCAGGTCGTCATTCAGAGACTGTTCGACGATCTGCGGGGGCAGGGGGTCGTGGGCGACAGGACGAATGCGATGCGCAGAATGCACTACACGCGCATCGCGATGCAGTATCTCGTCGACCGCGACGACGGTCTGCTGAACGCTTTGCGCGGTCTTACCGAGCGTCAGCGTCAGACGATATCGGCTGAGGCGCGCGATTTCTTCCGGGACGGAGCCGCAGACGACGGCGACCATCAGGCTCTTGATGCCGCGCGTATGATGAACCAATGCCTCATCGCGGCGATTCATTTCGTCGCCGAAGGCGGTGTCCGGACGGAGGGCGGAAACGTCAACGCGGAGATGTAATCCCGCACGGCACGTTTTAGTCTCTCGCGATTCGGGCGGAAAAGACAAATTTTCAGGCGTATTTTCCATATGCTTACTGCCGTGTATTTGCTATACTCGGCGGTGTGAAAGATGATTTCTATTCCCGGTATTACGAATCGTGCGCGGATGAGCCCCTTCGTGCGTTTCACGTGATGTCGCTCGGATACAACCGATGTGCGGCAAAATCCGATTATTCCTGTTTCCAGCGGCGTCATCCGCGTGACCGCCGTTTTTCGTATTCGACGGGGCGCACGCTCAAGAGCGTGGTTCTCGTTCATATCTCGTCGGGGCACGGAATGTTCCGCTCCGCGTCGTCCGGCGTCATCCCGGTGCCCGCCAATTCGATTTTTTTCGTCTTTCCGAACGTGAACCATGACTACCGTTACGATGACGAGACCGGCTGGGATGAAGAGTGGCTCGAACTCGATCCCGCGGCCGTCATGCCGATTCTCGCCTCTTCCGGGATAACGGCTTCTTCGCCGTTGAGGACGTTCGCGGCGGTTCCTGCGGTCACGGAGGCGTTTCAAACCCTTTTCGACGTGTCCCGCATGGAGAAACCCGGCGCGAAACTGCTCGTAGAAGCCGCCGCGCACCGCGTGCTTGCGGAAGCGGTCGTCGCCTGGAGGAAGGGGGATTCCGATACCGCGTCCGCGAGAGCCGTGGAGAAGATGCGGCAGGAACTCGTGTCCGATCTGGCGTCGTCCCGCACGGTTGGCGATGCCGCGCGCGCGGCGGGTATGAGCGAGTCGCGCATGCGCGAGCTTTTTGTCCGCGCGACGGGGATGTCGCCGAAAAAGTATCAGATGCGGGCACGGCTGGTGCGGGCCGGCAAGCTGCTCCGGGAAACCGGGCTGTCGGTGTCCGAAATCGCGGAGCAGACCGGGTTCGAGTCGATTTTCGCCTTTTCACGCAGGTTCAGCAAGCTGCTCGGCTGCTCGCCGCGTGTCTACCGCAGACAAAAACGAATGAACAGAAAGGACATGTGATATGGCAATTCTCAAACAAAGCGATTTCGACGCCCGTCTGGAAGCCGCGCGGGAAACCGCGGCGAAAAACAAACTCGACGCCATTGTTGTGTTCTCGACCGAGTGCGAGCCGGCGCAGGTCAGGTATTTCTCCGATTACTGGCCGAGTTTTGAAACTGCGGCGGTGCTTGTTCCGGCCAAAGGCGATCCCGCGCTGATCATCGGGCCGGAGTCGCTCACCTACGCGAGTATGCGCACGCGGATTCCCGACATCATCCAGATCATGGATTTCCGGGAGTCGTCCCAGCCCGATTATCCCGGGTCGAAACTGCCGAAGTGGACGGACGTCGTCAAGCGTTACAAACTCCGGAAGATCGGTCTTTCGGGTTACTTCCTCTTTCCGCACGTGATGATGATCTCGCTCGCGAAGGCGATGGGCGGCATGAAGAACATCGTTCCCGCCGACGAGATGATCCGTCCGCTCTACATGAAGAAATCGCCCGGGGAAATCCGTTGCATCAAGGCGGCGGCAAAAGCGAGCGAGGCCGGATTCAAGGCTGTTCTCGAGGCGATAGAACCCGGGATGACCGAGTCGGAACTCTGCGGGATCGCGACCAGGGCGATGACGGCGGCGGGCGCCGAGTCGACCGGTTATCCGATCTGGTGCTGTTCGGGGCCCAATTCCTGCCAGGCGATATCCCGTCCGACGATGCGCAAGGTCAAACGCGGCGAGATCATCCATTTTTCGATCGGCGCGAAAGTGGAAGGCTATTCCGCTTCGATCGGCCGTCCGGTCGTTCTCGGCAAGTGTCCGAAATCCACGCTTGATTTCCTGCAGGTCGGACTCGACGCGGCGAACATGACGTTCGACGAGATGCGTGCGGGCCGCAGGGCCGGCGACGTCGCGAAGAAGGTCCACCGGTACGTCATCGACAAGGGCTACGGCGACACGCTTCTGTACGGACCGTGCCACGGCACCGGCCAGATGGAGTGCGAGTATCCGTTCCTCGAGACGAGTTCGGATTATACCCTTGAAGCCGGGATGACGTTCATGCAGGACATGTTCATGCACCGCGGCACGAAGGACGGCTTCCGCTGGGAAGACGGATTGCTCGTCAAGGCCAGAGGCCCGGCGGAAATGCTTTCCGGTTACGGCCGGAAAATCAATGTTCTCGACCGGTGAGGAGCGCGGCGATGAAGATAATCGATATCCACGGCCATCTCGGAAACATCAACTTCGTTCCGTTCTGGGCGGCCGACGCGGAGAGACTCGCCGCGTACTGCCGCGAGAGCGGCGTGTCCAGGCTCTGCCTTTCGGCTTCGCGCGCGATCATGTACGATATCCGCGAAGGCAACGCGGAGCTTGACGCCGCGCTGAAGGCCCACGACGAGTTCTTCGGTTACGTCGTCGTTTCGCCGACGTTTCCCGACTCGGTGAAAGATCTTGCCTATCTCAGGACGAACAAAAAGTTCCGCGGGGTGAAGATTCACCCGGATTACCACGGGTACGACCTGTCCGTTCCGTCGAACTTCGCGTTCGTCGACGCCGTGCTGAAGAAAACGCCGATGGCGCTTTTCCACACGTCGTGTATGCCGGGGACGGGTTTTTCGCCGTTCGCGACGATCGCCGAGCTCGCGCGGCGCAATCCTAAGACCAAGATCGTCGCCGCGCACGGCGCGGGGCTTTTCCAGAACGGCAGCTATCCGTTTTTCCCCAATCTCGATTCGCTCGAGCGCGTCGCGGCGAAGGGACTGCCCGAAAACCTCTGGGTCGACACGGCTCACTATCTGCTCTACGCGTATCCGACGGTTCTGCAGAAGATGGTGGATCTCGCCGGCGCCGGCCACGTCGTGTTCGGGACCGACGCCCCGCTGCAGGGGCCGATGCAGATGCGCTTCATGGCCGAGCTCGTGGAGTCGCTCCGCGTCACCGTCCGGGACAAGGAAAAGATATTCTGGCGCAACGCGGAAAAGATTCTCGGTGTAAAGGTATGATCGGCGTGAATCCGGTTGCCGGAACCTGCGTGTTCCTTCTCGGCGGCATGGCGGCGGCGTTGTATCTGCTGCCGCTGCGCGCCGTCAAAGGATGGTCTTACGAGAGCGGCTGGCTGGTGAGCGTGCTCGCGGGATGGCTCGTTTTCCCGTTGGCGTTCGACGCGTTTGTCGTGCCGGACCTGTTCGCGGTGATCGCCGGCGACGGGTTGTGGACGTTCGTCCGCACGATCGCGTTCGGCGCGTTGTGGGGCGTCGGCGCGCTTTGCTGGGCGCTGATGGTGCGTTATCTCGGCGTGGGACTCGGACTCGCGGTCGGCGCTGGGCTTTGCGCGGCAGCGGGAACGCTGCTCCCGCCGGTTCTCGCCGGAGACGCCGCGTCGCTGGTCGCCACCTCCGGAGCCCGTACGGTATTGGGCGGAGTCTTCGGTTCGCTCGTCGGCATCGTGCTCGTCGGCGCGGCCGGCAGGATGAAGGAGAACGAAATGTCTCCGGAGGCCAAACGCGAAGCGGTGAAGGAATACGATTTCAGGAAAGGGATCGCGACCGCCGTCATCGCCGGGTTCGCCTCCGCGGGCATCAACTTCGGCCTTCAGGGAGCGCCGGCCTGGGAGTCCGCCGCGCTCGCTCAGGGAGTGCGGCCGGCATGGGCGGGCATGCCGGTATTGACGGTGACGCTGTGGGGCGGGCTGATTCCGCAGTTCGTCTGGGTGCTCGTGCAGCATCGCCGCAACCGCTCGGCCGGAGATTATCTCGACGTGTCCGGCGGACGCGTCGCCAATTATCCGCTGGCCGCTTCGGTCGGCATCGTCGGAGTCATGCAGTTCGTGCTTCAGAAAGTCGGCGAGCCGATGATGGGGCCGGTGCGGTATATTTCTTTCGGCGTGCTGATGGCGAGCGCTATTTTCTTTTCCTCCGTCGTCGGCGCGGCGCTCGGAGAGTGGAAGGGAACTTCGCGGCGGACGCGCGGGGCGCTTCTGCTCGGACTGGCGGTTCTGCTCGCATCGTTCGCGGCGATAAGCCGCGGAGGCAAGAGCGCCGTCCACCGCTGCCCGCAACCGTCCCCGGCCGATTTGTCGCGGGCGGGCTTCGAGCTTCCTTCGCGTGGTTCGAATGCTGGTGGAACGATCGGAAGATTTTCGACAGGTGAAGTAAAACATGAATACGAAAGGGATGCACATGAAAATGTTTCTTTCGACGATGGCCGCGGTCGCGGCGGCAGCTTCGTTCGCCGAAGTGCTTGAAGTGCCGGTGACTTCCGGCGTACAGAACGGCTATACTTCGGCGCAGCTTGAGGCGATCGCCGGCGGAACGGTGACGGAGATCAGAAAGACCGGTTCCGGAACGCTCGTTTCAGGCGGTATCGGGTCTTTCGCGGGAACGGTCCGCATCGCCGAGGGTGTCTTGAAGGTGTCGGACGCGACCGGTCTCGGAACGTCCGAGGGACCCACGCTCGTCGAAACCGGCGCGACGCTTCATTTCGATTCGCTCGCTTCCGGATATACGACCTACAAGTCGGAGCGCTACGAAATCGCCGGCGACGGATACAACGCCTCCATCGCCGAGACGAACGGCGCAATCCGCATCACCGGCGCGACCTGTCAGCTCAGCCATCTCAAATTGACCGCGGATGCGTCGATCCGTTCGGAAAACGGGTTTCATTTCTACGACGACGGCGATTCGACGATCGACATGGGCGGCAGGACGCTGCGGCTGTATTCCGCGTCATCGGGCAATCTCGACGTGGAATGGAAACTGGACGGCATCGTGAATCCCGGGCATATCGAAATCCACGATGCGCGTTATTTCCGTCCTGTGGGCAGCCCGTTCGCTGGCGGCTGCGATCATGAGATCCGCCTGTACGGACGCGCGGGATTGCTTCTTGAAAGCACGGCGGAGAACAAAACCTGGGCGATCGTGCGCTACGGTACCTGAGGATTTTACCAGACCGGCAACAACGGCTGCTGGGACGGTCCGCTTGAAAACCGCAACCTCGAATCCGCAATGTCGATGTCGGTCGGAACCGGAAAGACGCTCATATTTAACGGCCCGCTCATCGGAGCCGGCGGTTTTCTGAAAGATGCCCATCTCGGGACGGTCGTCCTGAACGGCGAAAATTCATTCACCTCGGTCTTTGAAGTCAAAGGCGGAACTCTTGTTCTCGGGAGCAGGGCTTCGGCCGCAGGTTCAATCGTCGATCGCTTCAACTTCTCCAATCTTACGGTTTCTCTCGGCCTTACGGGACGCAGCGGGTCCTGGCCGAATGGCTGGACGGACGATGAATTCGCCGAAGCTGCGCAAAGTTGCCGCGCCTCGGCGAAGAAAAATCTTTCGGTTTCTCTTCATGCCGTCTCCGGCGATACGGTCAACCGCCCCATGACATTTTCCGGAGATTGGTCTACAATCATGCTCGGCGCCGTGCCCGGCGGCGAAACGCGATATACCGCCCGTTTTTCCGATTCTCCGGACATGCGCTTTTACACGCTCTTGCCGCTCAGGATCACCCGGCCGGAGGGTGCGGACGGGTGCGGTGCGCTCGGAAAAACGACAGTTGAGAAAGGCGAGGTGTTTTTTGATGATGCCGGAATCGTGGATATCGGTGCGAAATCGCTTAATCTCGGAGTCAACAACAGCACGGAAATTGCCGGTCTTCGC
>JAFVZE010000069.1 GCA_017508315.1 Kiritimatiellia bacterium
ACCCGAAGTCGGGCATTTGTCCGCCTAAGGTGTGGGTGGTGATTGGGATGAAGTCGTAACAAGGTAACCGTTGGGGAACCAGCGGTTGGATCACCTCCTTTCTAAGGAGAAACAGGGAGAGTTAAATAATGTTTGAATGTTTGAATGATCGAATGTTTGAAACGAAATAACTCTGTCCCGAAGGTGAAACTCACGCAAACATCTGTTCCAGGTCTCTTCCATAGATACATGGATGTTTCAAGCACCGTTTCGAAGGCGAAAAGGCCGCGCTTGGGATAAGCGCGGCCTTTTCCGTTTCAGTCTGCCGTTGCGGCGATGCGCGGGATTTGACGTTTTTTTTTTACCTGGGCAATGATATTTTCCAATGGCGGAAAGCGCTTATCTATGGTACAATACCAAGAAACGCACGGAGCACGGGCTGAGGATGTTCCGGCGGAAAACGGAAAGCATCAAGATGAAAACAACAAGAAGGGATCTGCTGAAAGCCGGTGCGGCGTTCGGCGCGTTCAATATAATTCCGGCGAAGGTGCTCTGGGGCGCCGATGCCCCGTCCAATCAGATAACGCGAGCGGTCATTGGTTGCGGCGGCATTTCCAAGAGCGGCAATCATCTTCCGTACAAGGGGTCGCGTCTGGTGGGACTCTGCGATCCCGATCTCCTGCGTGTTTCCGAGGGACTTGTCTTCGCGGAGAAGCATGGTTTCGGCAAGGTCAAGGCGTATGCGGATTTCATAAAACTCCTGGAGGATCCGGGGGTGGATGTGGTCCACATCTGCACTCCGCCGCACTGGCACGGCGTTCAGAGCGTGATGGCCGCGCGCGCCGGCAAGGATATCTGGTGCGAGAAGCCGATGACCCGCACGGTCGGCGAAGGCAAGCGCGTGATGGAATACGTCAAATCCAAGGGACGGATGTTCCGTCTCAACACCTGGTTCCGCTTCAAGGATCCTTTTTACGGTTTCGGAACTCCGGTCAAGCCCGTGCGTCAGGTGGTGGAGAACGGCCTTGTCAGCGATCCCGGCCGGCCGGTGCGCTGCGTGTTCGGCGCCGGACAGGGCTTCAGCTGGAAGTTCTTCTGGTCCGGGAGGGTGAATCTCGAGCCGCAGCCGTGCCCGCGTACCTTCGATTGGGACATGTGGCTCGGACCCGCGCCGTGGAAACCCTACAACAAACACCGCACCCACGGCACTTTCCGCGGCTACTGGGACTACGACGCCGGAGGATTGGGAGACATGGCCCAGCACTATCTCGATCCGCTGCAGTATCTTCTCTGCAAGGATGACACCAGCCCGGTCAAGGTCGAGTACGTCGGACCGAAGCAGCACCCGGAAGTCGTCGGACGCTTCGACCGCATAACGCTGACCTACGCCGACGGAACCGAGGTTATTCTCGACGGCGACGAATCGCTCAGGAACGAGCCTTTCCTCTCCGGCAACAAGGCCACGATCTGGCCCTGCAGGACGGCCGACGGAAAGGTCCGCAACTGGACGACCGCCGAGCAGGCCAAAAGTCAGATGTTCGGAATGTTCGACGCTTCCGGCAGGGAGATGGACGTGCGCTCGCTCCTCAAGGAACTTCCCGAGCCCGCGCCGCAGCAGACCGACTTCATGGACTCGGTCCGTACGCGCAAGCGGTTCTGTCTGAACGAGGAGACCGGCTTCCGCTCCTGCACCATGTTCAATCTCGCCATCGTCGCCGAGCGTCTCGGCCGCGGTTTCGAGTTCGATCCGGTGACGCTCAGGGCGAAGAACGACATCGCCGCCGACAGGTTCCTCTACCAGTCGATGCGCAGTCCGTGGGATAAAGAGTTCTGCAAGGCCTAATCAGGAAAGGATCTTTCTTCATGAAAAAGATATTGACGGCAATTCTGTTCGCGGCCGCGTTTCAGGCGCTTGCCGCGGATGACAAACTCAACGACATGAAGCCGGAAGCGGCCAAGGGTGCGGAGGCCCCCACGGGAGCCGAATGGCAGGATGCCAACGGCGACAGACTCGCGGCCGAAACCTCCGACGGGGCGCTTGCCGCGGCTGTGGCCGACACGGCAAGCGCGAAGGCGCTGCTGGGCAAACTCAAGGGCGCCTATCTCACCGATGCGCTGGTCGCCAGCAAGATCGCGGCGGTTACTCAGTACGTGATGATCGGAGCCGATGCCGCGTGGTACGAGTTCTGGCGCACTTCCCGCTCCGGCGAACGCGAGCTTTGGAGCGAGGCGCTTCTTTCGGTGGCGGCGGAGGCCAAAGACCCTTATATCCAGCAGTTCTGTCTGGATCAGCTGCGCTGGTGCGGAAAGTGTTCGCAGTCGGCAAAAGTCAGGGGCATCGCTTCCGCGGCCGGGGCGAAGGAAGTCCGGGAATTTGCGTTTCTCGTCGCGCGCGAACTTGAATCCTGTCCTTCTTCCCTTTGACATATCGACATGAAAAAACTTAAAGCGGTTATTCTCGGCGCCGGATATCGCGGACGGGCGTATGCCGAGTATGCGCTCGCCCATCCGGATCAGCTTGAAATCGTCGGAGTCGCCGATCCGGTGCAGGCGCAGGTCATTCCCGCCGCCAGATACTGGAGCGACTGGCGCGACTGTCTCGAGGATCGTCCCGAGGCCGATGTCGTCATGATCACCATGCCGGACTCGCTCCATTACGAGCCGGCGCTGATGGCGCTGGAGACGGGGTATCATCTGCTGCTGGAAAAGCCGATTTCTCCGACGGAACAGGAGTGCCGCGACGTAATCGCCAAGGCGCTCGAAAAAAAACGGCTGGTGATAGTCGGGCACATTCTGCGGTACACCGCGTATTTCGGGCACATCAAGGCGCTGATCGACTCCGGCGAACTCGGAGAGGTGGTTTCGATCGCCCATCAGGAATCCGCCGGATTCTGGAAGGTCGCGCATTCGTACGTCCGCGGGAACTGGGCGAATTCCAAGAAGTCTTCGCCGATAATCCTCGCGAAATGCTCGCACGATATCGATCTCTTCGTCTGGTGGCTCGGGCGCAAGTGCAGGAAGGTCACAAGCTTCGGATCGATAAAACTGTTCCGGAAGGAGATGATGCCCAAGGGCGCCGCGAAGCGCTGCGTCGACTGTCCGCCTTCGATCGAGAAGCGCTGCGTGTGGAGCGCGCGCAACATGTACGTTCGGCATGACGAACTCAAATATCTTTTCGCCGACCATTCCGACGAGGCGATGGAGAAACTGATAGAGGATACGGAATACGGAAACTGCGTCTATCAGACCGACAACGACGTTCCCGATCACCAGACGGTGACGATGGAGTTTGACGGCGGCGCCACGGTTAGCCATGTGATGACCGGTTTCACCGACCGCAACGTGCGCACGACCCGCATCGCGCTTACGCGCGGCGAAATCGTGGGCGACGGCGAGAACCTCGACATCTGCCGGTTCGACGGCAATCCGGTGGAGACGGGGGTCCCCTCGGTGTACCGTCTGCCCAATCCGTCGCGTCACGGCGGCGGCGATTTCAATCTCGTCTCCGAGCTGGTGCGCATCCTGCGCCGCGGCGACGAGGAGGAGATACGGCAGACCACGGAAGAGTCTCTGCAAAGCCATCTGATCTGTTTCGCGGCGGAAAAATCGCGCCTCTCCGGCGGTAAAGTCATCGAGATAAACTGAGGCCTCAGGTGACGGTGAAGACAGTCCGTTTTTACGTCAACGACCGGAAGCCCCGCGCCGGTGCGGTGGCCGCGGAACTGTCGGAGTTCGCGGCCGGAATCGGATTGGCGGTGGTCGAAGACGCTGCCGCGGACGTGGTGCTGGTGCTCGGCGGCGACGGAACCATGCTTCGTGCCGTGCACGAGTTTCCGGACGTGCCGGTTCTCGGACTGAACCTCGGAGGCTTGGGTTATCTCGCCAGCGTGGGGGAAGATGATTTCCGGCGAGCCCTTGAGATGCTTCGCGGGGGAGAATTCAAGGTCGCGGTCCGTTCGGCGCTGACGGTGCGCAAAGTATCCCGCGACGGGGCCGTCGGTGACGGAGCCGCGGCGGCGGCGCTCAACGATGTCGTGGTCATGCGCGAAATGTCCGGACATGCGGCCATTCTCGATCTGTCGGTTGACGCAAAGCGCCCCACGAGATATCTCGCCGACGGAATAGTGGTCGCCACGCCGACCGGTTCGACCGCCTATTCGCTTTCCGCCGGAGGACCGGTTCTGATGCCGGATTCCGGCAGTTTCGTGGTAACTCCCATGAATCCCCACGCGCTCGGCGTAAGACCGCTGGTTGTCGGCGACGGTGCGGTGCTCACGGTGATGTCCCGCTCGCGCAGCGACGGCGAGGCGGCCAAAATCGGGGTTTACGCCGACGGCGAAAACGCGTTCATGCTTGAGGACGGCGAGGTGCTCGAAATCTCCAAGTCGCCGGACGGAGTGGCGATGGTGGAGCTTGACGGCTACGATCCGTACGAAGTGCTTGCGCGGAAACTCGGCTGGTCGGGATCCTGCGTCCCGGGCGGGACTCCGGAAAGGAGAGATTCCGATGAAGATTGAAGAACTCAATCGCGCCGTCGAAGACGGCTCGATCGATGAAATGATCCGGGTCGCGGAAGCGCGTCAGCGCAAGGAGCTTTCGAAGATCGCCGACCGGATATGCGAAGACGCTCGGATCCGTCTGGTGCTGATTTCCGGAGCGTCGTCGGCAGGCAAGACGACCACCGCCACGCGGCTTTGCACCCAGTTGCGCGTCAACTACCGCTGTGCGTTCCACATGTCGACCGACGATTATTTCGTGGGCGACAAACGCAATCCCCGCGATGAAAACGGCGAACTCGACTACGAGCACGTTCAATGCGTGGACATTCCGATGCTGGTCGACGATCTGAACGCGCTCATGTCGGGACGGACCGTCAGCCGGCGACGGTTCGATTTCGTGAAGCACGAGGGATATTTCTCCGGCGAGACTCTGCGCGTGCCCGAAGGCGGGATCATGGTGCTTGAAGGAATTCATTCGCTCAATCCTCTGCTCACCGAGGGAGTGCCCGAAGAGTCGAAGTTCAAGGTTTTCATCGCCCCGGAGCCGTCGATAGACGTGTTCGGAGGCATCAGACCGAAGTCTTCCGAAGCGCGGCTTCTGCGCAGGCTGGTCCGCGACCGTCAGTTCCGCAAGGTGGGACCGGCGGAAACGTTCAGGATGTGGCCGAAGGTGCTCGCCGGGGAGCGCAGATGGATTGAACCGTTCAGCGGGAACGCCGATGTCAGGTTTGATTCGTATCTCGAATATGAATTGGCGGTGCTCAAACCGTATGTGGGCGGGTTGCTCGAGCGCGCGCGGGTCGAACTCGGGGAACTTCCCGAAATCATGAACATGATCAGACTGCTTTCGCCGGTTCTGCCGGTTTCTTCCGCGGTCGTGCCCGGCGATTCGATTCTGCGGGAGGCCATCGGCAACAGTCAGCTCGAATATTGAACGCACATATGCTGGAGGTTTCAATACTCGCCGTTCTGCAGGGGGTCGCCGAATTTCTGCCGATTTCCAGTTCGGGGCATCTGGTGATCGGCCAGCATTTGCTCGGGTTGGGGGATAGCGGGATCCGGCTTAACGTTTTTCTTCATCTGGGGACGCTTTTCTCGATCGTTTTTTTCTACGCCGCCCGCATCAGAGCGATCATACTTTCCGGAGAGTGGCGGTATGGTATGAAATTGCTGCTTTCGACTCTGCCTGCGGTAACGGTGTACTTCATGTCCGGAAATTTCATCGATTCGATATTCTCGGATGTGAGGATTGTGGGGGTGTTGCTGATTTTCACCGGAGGAGTGCTGTTTGCGACCAGGTTCGTTCCGAAAGGGGGGCGGGATGTGAGTTTCGCCGGAGCGCTGCTGATGGGACTCGGACAGGCGGTGGCGCTTCTGCCCGGAGTGTCCCGCAGCGGAATGACGCTTGCCTGCGCGCGAGGCATCGGGGTGGATTCCGGGAAGAGCGCGGAGTTTTCTTTCCTGATGAGCGTGCCGCTCATCGCCGGTGCGGCGGTGCTGGAGGTGCTGCGGTCGTTCGGCGACGCGACCCCGGCGGCGGAGGTCGCGTGGCCTCTTGTCGTTTACGGATGTGCGCTTTCCGCGGTTGTCGGGTATTTTTCGCTGAAGTTGCTGGTGAAGATGCTCAAGGG
>JAFVZE010000070.1 GCA_017508315.1 Kiritimatiellia bacterium
CGGGCTGGGCGGCTCTTCGGTGTTTACGTATGCCTGGTCGGGGCATACGCTCAACGGCGCTTTCCGGCTTGAAAACGCGTTGTTGACGATCACCAACAACATAAACGGCGTAAGAAGCGTCGATTTTCTGCGCGGCTCGTTTAATTTTCTCGATCCGAACGGCGCAAACAACGCCGGAGCCTATCTTTATATCGCCGGCGGTGCATCGAGTTCGGCTTCGTTCGATATGAATTTTCACGCCGGATCTTCGCTGCGCGCTCCGATATTTTTCATTTACGCCACTGCGCCTACCAATAATATCAACTTTCTCGGCGGAGAGCATCATATTGCCAATCTTAAGCCTCGTGCGCGCACCAGCGGCGGGCACGACGATTATGCGAGAACCAGGGTGAATATTCTCGGCAAGGGAACGAAGCTTACAATCGCCGATTTCAATCCCGCAGACGGTAATCGCCACGGCTATCAGATTTATGTCGGAAACGGCGGCGCGCTTCATACCACGGGCGCAATTACGCAGCTGTCGGGCTCCGAGTATGCGTTCGTCTTCGATAACGGATATTTAAATACCGGCGGCAGGAATCTGACCTGGAACTATGCCTTGGTATTTGCCACCAATTCGTGTTTCACCATAGGAACACTGAGTTTGAATCACGGACGGATAAACCTTAAAGATTCCGTTTGCTCGGTCAACTCCGCGGGAATAGGATACGCGGCCGGATCGTCGGACGTTAATATAAACGGCGGAACTGCCGATTTCGGCACGTTGAATATCGGATACAGTACCGGATCGGATGCCGTTTTGACAATAACTTCCGCACAGGTTCGCGATTCGGCGAATACCTTTCTCGGCGTCGGCGGAGGTTCCAGAGGGCGGCTTGTGATTGCCGAAGGCGGCAGGTTTGACGAATCGACCAATCTTATCATCGGCGGTTTGGGACACGGCGAACTTAAGGTTGAAGGCGGGATCTTGACGACGCCGAAACTGCATTACGTCTGGAATGACGCCGCAAAATGGACGACGAACATCTTGCGTCAGACCGGCGGCACGATCGAAGTGGGAAGCGCGTTTTCGGTGGTTGCGGCGGACGGCTGCCAGAATACGCATAACGAAGTCGTTCTTGAGGGCGGCGTGCTCGCAACGCCCTATATTACGGGCGGCGCGGGTTGCTCGGGGCGCGATGACGCCAAAACAAGCGATGCGGTTCTTGTCGGCAACGGCGGCACCGTCCGCGCCGTCGCCGATTCTTCCGGCTTCATAAATTATTTCAGTGCGGCCAAATGCGGAGCGAAGGGATTGATGATCGAGAGCGATTATGCCGTCACGATACCTCAGAGCTTCATCGACCTTGACGAAAACGGCGGTCGGCTCGTATTGACCGGCTCGGGTGTCAAGACGCTTTCCGGCACGGAGACGAGCGTGTCGAACATCGTCGTTGCCGGAGGAACGTTGGTTTTCGCCGCCGGTGCGCGAGCGCAGTCGAATCTGATCGTCACGAACGGGGCCACCGTAGTCTTTGCCGACGATCCGGCCCTGGTCGGACTCAAGTCGTTCGTCTGCGGCGATGATGCGAGTTTCGGCGTCATTTCGGTAAAGGCGGGGTCCCCCTTGGATTTCGGTACGATGCCGGTAACGCTCAACGCCGTCAGACTGGCGCTTGACGGCGATTTTTCGGCGGCCGCTTCCCATACGCTCGTGAAAACCGGCTATGCCGTATCTGAAAAGTCGAAAGCGGCGTGGGCGCAAGCGCTCGGGAAAGCCGGATTCGCGGATGCGCTTTCGTACGCTTTTTCGTCCGCGGACGTGGACGGCCGGACGGAGTTCGGCATGACGGTTGCCGCTGCGGCGCGCGTTTTCAAGGTTGAGGAAGGCTCGGACACGGAAACTTCCGATGTCGATTTCGGCGGTATGGAAACGGTTGTCGCCGAAGTCGCGGATGGTGCGACGCTTGCGCTTGACGGCAAGCTTGCAAAGGGCGGTCTCTTGAAGACCGGCGATGGCAGTCTTTTCGTCAACAGTCCGTACAATGAATTTCTGCGCGGCATCTCGTCCGAAGCGGGATTTTTCTCGGTCGCTTCGTACGGAGCGCTCGGACTTTCCGCAGAAGGTGTCGGCGGTCTTGAACTGGGCGGAGGCACGTTCGAATACTGCGGCGACGGACAGGCGGCCGAACTGCCGTGCAGGCTTGCGGTCGCTTCGACGGATGTGCACGCTCCGGTGGGGCTGAAAATCGAGTCTCCGCTTACCGTGCGCAGCGTCAGCGTTTCCGGCGGCGTTATTCTCAAGCGCGGCGCCTCTGCGCTTACATTCGCGCCTTCCGCCGGAACGGAGATGACGCTTGCCTCGCACAACAACGGTGTCGGAGCCGCAGATCCGTCGAGCCCCTATTCGATTGGGGATATTTCCGGACGGACGGATATCCGGCCGCAAACCGGTTATATGGGCTTCAACATCGCCGAAGGCGAGGTTCGATTCGTCGGTAGCGCTGATACGTTGATCA
>JAFVZE010000071.1 GCA_017508315.1 Kiritimatiellia bacterium
CGCTTCAATTCGTTACCTCGCGATGCAAACAACCCTCGGCATGCCGAGGGTTGTTCACATCGCTATACGCCGAAATCATGCCTTCTGCGACCCACACTTATGCACGAAGCCTCAAAAAAAAAGACCCTCCGGCGCAATGCCGAAGGGCTGATTAAATATATTTGAAACTACAAAAAAACGCGCCGTTTCCGACGCGCAAAATTCTATGTTTTATGTGTTTCGTCTCTACGAAACGCGGCATGGCCTAACCGCGCATACACCGACAAATAGACACTCTTATGGAGTGAAATCACCCCATTCTATTTCAAAAAACAACCTAAATCCGACCAAAATCTCCACCCCGCAAGGGTCTCCGCAGAATCCACCATCAAAACTGCACTATTTCACAAAAAGCCCGATTTACAAGCGAAATCATCACTCTTTTTGGGGTATCTCCCCAGTTGTCAATAAATTACCCTCCCCTTAACTTTTTATTAGTTTTACCAAGGATGCTAATCAGCCGAGAGGGGCAACGTCCTCGCTGCCCGCAATCCGCCACATCTGGTAGGGTCCGCTCGCCGATTGGACCGCAATCCACCACATAGTAGAACGGGCGGCTCGCCCGTTCCATCAGTGCAAGCACCGGCCATTGGCTATGCCTACCTCGTGATTGAACGCGCGAGCCGCGCGTTGTACTACCGTGTTGAGAACGCGGTTCCTGCGCCACCTCCTCGCCCTGCGCGGACGCGATGCCCGCGTCCGATCCCTATCCTCAACTTCCCCTCCGACTACTCAAAACCGATATCTTCAAAAATCCATCACAAACCACCATAAAATCTCACCCCCAAGAGGGTCTCACCCCTTAGACTTCTAAAGCACTTCGATCCAGGGGTCCCTTTGGGGAAGTATCGTCATGCGCCAACCATACCGAGTTTGGTCATATCCACGCCTTCGATTCCGAGCGGAGGAGTGGTCTTCCATCCGCCACGCGTGAAATCGGGCACGGACTGCGGTGCCGAGTTGTTCCGGACGGATTTTTCCGTCAGTTCGGCAAGACAGCTCCAGCTCGCGAGATCGTAAACGTTCTGATCCAGAGGCAGTCCGTTCTGCAGACAGTACGCGAGACGGAGTACCATCAGAAAATCCATGCCGCCATGTCCGCCCATCCGCTTCGCCAGATCGCCCGCCTGTTTCCAAAGCGGGTGCATATGCGTTTTGCGGATCTCCTCGGCCTTCGCGTCGGCGAAAAACCTGTGGACACCGATGCCGGGCTTCTCTTCCCAGCCGACACGGTACGGATAATCCGTGAGTATGCCTTTCGTTCCGGAAATCGTATTGATCCTGCTGTACGGACGCGGCGAGCTGACGTCGTGCTGTATCATTATCGACCGTCCGAGAGCCGTACGCAGAAGCGTCGTGTTCATATCCCCCATCGCGACCTTCTTCTTCGACTTCCAGTGATCGGCGGGATATTTCGACTTCGCATAGGATTCGAAACCGAACTGGTCGGACTCCAGCGAGACAAGATAGTCGAAACGGTCGCCGCGATTGATGTTCATGTACTGGCAGACGGGTCCGAGACCGTGCGTAGGATATTGGTTGCCCTTGTGCACCATGTTGTGGCGGAGACGCCAGTAATCCCAGTACGCGTGGTGTTTCTGCTTGTAGTCCCATCCCGGACTGTCTTCAAGCCAGTCGCCGTAATGGTACTGGCGGAGATCGTGGATGTACGCGCCTTCACCGTGTACCAGTTCGCCGAACATGCCCTTTCTGCAGAGATTCAGCGCCAGCATCTCTATCTCGCCGTAACAGCAGTTCTCAAGCATCATGCAATGGCGTTCGAGCGATTCCGAAGTCTCGACAAGTTCCCAGCACTCGTCCACTGTGAACGCCGACGGCACTTCGGTCACCACATGCTTTCCCGCCCGCATCGCGTACAAGGCTATAGGCACGTGCAGTTGCCACGGCGTGGCGTTGTACACGAGATCGATATCGTCTGCGTCGCAGATCTTCTTCCAGTCTTCAGGACCTGTATATTCACGCGGCTTGTACTTCACCCCGGCCTTGTCCAGCACCTTCTTGGCCCGGATAAAGTTAACGTGGTAAAGATCGCACATCGCCCGCACCTCGCAGCCGGGGATGGAAGCGAAGGATCTCACCCCGACCATGCCGCGGCGCAGTCCAATCACGCCGACCCTCAGTTTCCGGATCGGCTTGTCGGCATAAAAGGCCATCTTGCCGCCGGCACCGGAGCCGGGTATCCTGAAACCGTTACATCCGGCAGCAGAGGCAGCGAGGCCCATCCATGCCGTTCCCTTGAGAAATTCACGTCTGTTCATTTCAATCTCCTTATTTGACTTCGAAAGAAACTTCCGCGCCAGAAACCCCTTCCGCGCTCACTTTCAATATGCCGTTCCCGGCTACACGCGGTTCCACCAACACGACCAGCTGCCCGTGAAACAGCTTCATCGTGGGTTTCACGAAAACCTCGAGCGACGTGGCGTCTCCGTTGCAGGCCGCCTTGAACGCTACTGCACCGGACGTTCCGAAATCGACCTGCAGATCGGCATCGGGACAAATATTTCCTTCCTTATCGACCGCACGCACCGTCACAAACGCAAGTTCGGGCGTGGAATCCGAAGCGACAGACGGCAGGACCGTCCGGTCTGCAGCAACCTCGAGTCTATAAGGCTTGCCGGCGGTACGCACGGTCTTCTCCGCCACAGCACGGCCTTCGGCGTCGTATGCCACCACCTTGATCTCGCCGGGCTCGTACACGACATCGTTCCAGCGGAGACGGTACCTGTCGAGACGTGACGAATGGTCGAAGGTGCGGCGTCCCTGCGACTTCCCGTTCACGAAAAGTTCTGCGGAAGGATAGGACGTGTAGCAATACACCGGGACGTTTTTCCCGACACGGTCCGGCCACGTCCAGTGCGGCAGAACATGAAGCGTAGGCGACGACTTGCTCCAACGCGATCTGTAAAGCCAAACCCGGTCCTTCGGAAGACCCGCCAAATCGAACATCCCGAAATACGAGGAACGGGACGGCCAGTATTCCTTGTACGGGGTCGGTTCTCCGAGATAATCGAAACCGCTCCATACAAACTCGCCGATCAACCACGGATACGTGTCCTGCGCCGCAAAGTCGTCGTCGGGCAGGTTGCTCCAATTGCAGCATGTAAGATCGTAGGAGCTGAGCTGACCGTCGGAATACATCTTTTCCTTCTCGTCGGTGACCGGGAATCTGTACACGCCGCGGCTGGACACGGTCGAAGCGGTCTCCGCTCCCAACACGATTCCGTTGATCGAGTTCGTCCAGATCTCGGGATAGGACCACACGCGGTAGTTGATGCCCGGAACCTCCATCGACGCGACGAATCCGAGCCTTACCGCGTCCTTGACCCGATCCATCCCCTGCGTAACGGGACGTGAAGGATCGTGAGTACGGCACATCCGCTGGAGAGTCTGGCAGATATGCGTGGCACCGAAAGACTGCTCGGGAATCTCGTTACCGATGGACCACATCACCACCGAAGGACGGTTGCGGTGGCAACGGACGAGATTGGCGATATCCTTCCCCGCCCATCCGCCGAAGAAACGGCAGTATCCGTTCCTGCATTTGGGAAGCATCCACATGTCGAAGCTTTCCGCCATAACCATCATGCCCTCCTCGTCGCAGATCTCCGTCTGCCAGGGCGCAGGCATGTTGTGCGCGGTACGGATGGAATCACATCCCATTTCCTTGAGAAGCCGCACTTGCCGACGGAACGCGGATTTGTTGAAAGCCGCCCCCAGCGGCCCGAGATCATGATGGAGACACACCCCCTGGAATTTTCTCTTCACGCCGTTGAGCCTGAAACCGGCCGGACCGACGGATACAGTGCGTACGCCGATCCTCTCGCGGCGGGATTCGAGAATCTTTCCGTCCTTGAGGAGAGAGGTTTCCAACGTGTAGAGATACGGGGTTTCGGGAGACCATGCCTTCGGATCGGAGAGTACCATGCCGCCCGACGCTTCGCCCGCAGGACCGACATCCGATCCGGCACGTGCGGCCTCGCGTCCGTCGGCCTCCAGCATGCGCCACGTGACGGACAACCCCCGGACATCCTCCTTGTCCGCCAGATGCACTTCGGAGGACAGCGCCTGCACGGCGCCGGCCGCCGAAAGCGACTCGGTCCACGCGAACGTACCCCATGTGACCAGTCCCGTCCGAGGCCCGGTCACAAGCCGCACCGGACGGTAGATCCCCGCACCGGGATACCAGCGCGAACTTTCAGGTTCATTGCGGAGGCGTACGGACAGAACATGTTTTGTCTCTTCCTTCTTCAGAAATTTCGAAATGTCCACGATGAACGAATTGTAACCGTTGGGCCAATACCCCACCTGACGGCCGTCCAGGAAGACGGTCGCCTCGGACATCGCACCGTCAAAGACGAGTTCGGCGTGACCGACTCCCCCCGGAAGGACGAGTTCCCGCCTGTACCATCCCTCGCCGAGCCAGGGAAGGCCGGCGGTACGTCCGGTCAATTCACGTGCGTGTGTGTCGCCGTCCTGCTCTACCGCGATGACCTGTATGTCTATCGACCTGTCGAAAGGACCCGCTATGGCCCAGTCATGCGGAATGCGCACACGCTCCCATGCGGAATCGTCGTAACCGGCGGCCTCGGCGCCGTTATGGACACCTTTCGCGAACCGCCATCCGTCCAACAGATATTTCTCACCGGCGTGAAGAACACATCCTGCGAACAACAATATAGCCGACAATACGATTCTCATTTTTATCAGTTTTTCCTTTCTTTAGAATTTCACGGGATGTTTCCGCCCGCCGTGCGTGCGCGTCACCTCGCGGAACACACAGTGCTTAACTCCGTCGACGACGATACCTCTTTCGTCGCAGCCCTCGAAGCGGGCGCCTTCGATGCGCACGCGTTTCGAGCCGGCGACCGAAAGCTGGACGCGTCCGGGCGCATTCGTCGTATTGAACTTCATGCCGAAACCGACAAGCCGCACGTCGGAAAGCCCGCTCAGATCGAGCAACGGCCTTTCCGCCGGAATCGACGGATCGCGACGCGCGACAATGTCGACCTCCCCTTCGAAATAAAGTTCCTGTCCGGAAACACCCCTGAGTCCGTCGACGTTCCACGGTCCGTTTCTGAGATCGATCGTGAGTCTCGGAAC
>JAFVZE010000072.1 GCA_017508315.1 Kiritimatiellia bacterium
CATCCCACATGAACCCCGTCCTTAAAAATCCTCACAAGGCAATTGCAAAACCCGGGAGGGGCAACGTCCTCGTTGCCCGTGCGTCGGCGAATCGCGGGCAGCGAGGACGCTGCCCCTCCCATGCACGAGGTTTTGCAAGTGCCTCGAGAATATGGTTCGGACTAATTCTCAACCAGATTACTATTGCGTGAAAATGAGACTACACTAAAACCTGTCGCTGATAGGGTGGACTAGGTTGAAAATAGGGATAATTTCCAAAATCGGCAAATACAAGCCATTAATCAAACTCTTTTCAGGGTATCTTCCCAATTGTTCCGGCGGTCCGAAAAGGACCGCCGCGTTTTTTTATGAAATGCAATGCCGCCGCATGTTATCTGGGACGGCCACATTTCTGCACTAGCTTCACCCTGAACGTCTTTGTGCGCCAGTTCGCCGCACCGAATGTAGCGTACGCGCCCCCGTGCGAAATCTCTCCCTTCTCATAGTCGGTCACCATGCCGAACGAGTAAGAAGTCTTGGCGTGCGACGGCGTCTGGCGGCGGTACCATTCGCGGCAGACTCTCTCGGAAAGAATCCGCCGCCCATCCATGCCTACGCCGTGGTTTGCTACCATGTAGAAGAAACGCATGAAGTCATCGGCCGTGGCGTAGAGTCCGCCGCCCGCCTCGGCATGACGGGTTTCGCGGTTCTCGACGTTCGGACCGAACTGATTTACGCCGTTGCCCCGTATCGGCTTGCGTCCGCCTTTCGGGAAATGATACGGAACGACAATGCGCGCCTGCTCCTCCTTCGTCGGCCAGAATGTCGCGCCCTTCATCCCGAGCGGATCGAGAACGCGCTCCTGAAGCAGCACCTCCCACGGTCTGCCGCCGACCTTCTCGACGATTGCCACCGCAATATCAATCCCCCAGTTCGAATAACGGTACTTTACGCCAGGATCGGTGCGCAGACCCTGCTTGACGGCCATATCGACCAGTTCCTGCACCGAATACTGGTCGATGGGCATCTGCGGGAAGAAGGCGAGCCCCGACATATGCGACAGCACATGCCGCACCGTAGGCTTGCGCTTCGGCGGACGGCGCTTCTCCGTACCGTCCTTCGCCTTCTCGACGACCATGATCTCGCTCCACTGCGGGAAGTACTGTTCGACCGGCGCATCAAGATCGATCTTGCCTTCATCAACATACGTCAGCACGAGCGCGGCGGCAATGCCTTTCGTGTTCGATGCCGCCCAGAAGAGCGCGTCCTTGCGCATCGGCATGCGCGCATCGATATCAAGGTAACCTTCGACCGTCCATACCGCCTTGCCGTCCTTCCATTCAACACTCACATGACCGGGCGTGCGCGTCCAATCCTTCTCAACCTGAACGGAAAAACCGTCCTTGCCGCCTTTCATGATGAAATCAAAAAACGCCGGTCTGTTGTACACACCCCTTCCGTTGTGATCCAACCCGGGAATCACATGGAAAACGGCATTCTTGCGCCACTCCGGAAAAGTCTCGACGTGCCGCATGAACGAACGGAAACGCGCAAAGCGGTTCTCTCCCTGCGCCATCGCAGCCAGAGACTTGTCCAGCGCGCCGCTCTTCGTATCCTTCTCGCCACACGCATACACCACGCTGCGCGAGGAAAGATTTGCGAGAACCTGCTCATCCTGCACATCCTTCGCGTAACGCGTGCGCCCCTTAAGTCCGTAATGCCACGGGGTCTTCGGATCAATCCGAAGCCAGGTGGACGGGGATGACGCGATGTAGCCAACCGTCACACCATCGCGAACCGTACCCTTGCCTACAGCCGCATAACGGGAAACAAACTGCCCGCCTGCAGAGAATCCCGCCAACACCACACGGCGAAGATTCGGATAAAGCGAACGGTCGCCAAGTCGCGCAAATATGTGGTCGATTATCTCGAACGAACTGATCTGCATGTTCGACGCATCTCCGCCGCCTCGCCAGTCATCCTCCGCCTTGCCCGGCGCGGCGAGATTGCGCGACCATGAGTCGTTCCATACCGCAAGCCCTTCCGCCGGAACCTTCATCCGCGCCAACGCCTTGCGCGTCGGGAAAAGCGGTGCGATCACATACGGTGCTCGCTCGCCGGAACGCAGAGACCTCGCGGCGGACGCCGCAAACGCCTCCGCATCGCCGCAGCGGCGTCCGCCGCCGCCCCATCCGTGAATGACAACAACGGCTACGTCCGTATCGGCGCCCTTCTCGAGAGGCGTCCCGGCATAATAGCGCACGGACGAAAACTCGCCGTCAAAGTTACGAGTCTGGAATTTCACGTCCCC
Organism: Kiritimatiellia bacterium; assembly: GCA_017508315.1. Lineage (GTDB taxonomy): Bacteria > Verrucomicrobiota > Kiritimatiellia > RFP12 > UBA1067 > UBA1067. The sequence continues at coordinate 2,291 of JAFVZE010000072.1, forward strand.
GGCCCGCGCTGACGACGCAGCCGCCAACAACCCCAACGTCAAGACAGATAGACAAATCTTTTTCATTCTATTTCCTGTATTTTTATATCAGTTGCGCTTCATGCGGATCATAAGACTCGTACGCTTCTTTTCAAGCGTAAGAACAAGTCCGTTCTGCAGCTCCTCGCCCGTGCGTACCTGCTTCTCGCCGGTGTCGGCATCGACAAGCGTATAGGTCGCACCCTCGCGCGCAAAGGGAAGTTTGACCGTATAGGACGGCTCCTTCGCCTTATGCATGCGGAAGCCGAGAATAATGCTCTCGCCGCGCTCCGGAGAATCATACGCAAGGGCCTGCCATCCGTCCTGATACTTCCTGTGCCGCCACGGGGTGAGCGTATAGTAGTCGCAGAGAAGAAGATGATTGATGCTCTTCCATTCCTCATAGTTGCGGCGCATGAGATCGAAGTCGAGCTCCTTCTGATGGGAAAACGCGCCAGACACCTTGAAGACGGGGAGGAAGGACGCGCGGATGACGAACTCGTCGCTGCCGCGGCCGGGCTGCGGACGGAACATATTGTCCGTATCCTTCGTGGAAGAACCGCAGAAAGGAATCCACTTCACAAATCCCCACGTCTGCGAAAGACGCATCATCACCGTAGTGCGGTCGGCATCGCTTCGCAGAAGCGGCACTCCCCGGCGCATGGATTCGATATCGTTGCGTCCGCCGCCGCCGGCGCAGGAATCGACAAACGTGCATTTGCCGTTCGCGCGGCAGTAGTCTATGATGCCGTCCCAGAGTTTGTAGTGACCCTGCACGCACTTGTTCTCGTTGATGCCCGTGCGCGGAAGATCGAACGCCTCGCGCTCCTGCTTGTCGAGCAGATACCAGGAACGAGCCGGATCGCTGTTGTTATCCTCGCGGTACATATCTACGCCGATTTCGTCCATTGCCTTGACGATCCGGCCGAGCGTCCATGAGAGACACTCCTCGTCGCCGAGATTGCTCGTGATCACGCGTCCCGTGCGGATGCCCCATTCCTTCTTATAACCGAAGTTGCGGCAGAGTTCATCCACGTGCGTCACACGCTCAGGCTCGAACCAGCAGAGATTTTTGAGTCCCCTGCGGCGGCACTCTTCGTTCGCCTCGCGCAGAGTCCGGCCAGGCCATTTGACGCGATCGATCTCCCACGCGCCGACTGTCCCCCACCAGTCCGTCGGCACGGTCTTCCCGGACGGATCGCAGTACCATCCGGCGTCAAGCCAGCGGAAGTTCGGAAGCATCCGCTCCTTCGTAAGCTTGTCGAGCGTCCGCCGCCAGGTTGTGTGACGCTCGGAAATGCTGCCATCCGAATTGGGAAGTCCCGAATCGTAGGCGAAGTTCGCCGTCGCGAACGGCTTGAGCGGCTCGCCCTCGGCGTTCGCACGCGGCAGGTTGTACTTGATGAACCAGGAGCGCCAGCGGTTCGTCGCGCGATGCGCGTCACGTCCGGTATAGGGCAGCATCACTACAAGACCGGTACGGATGCGTTCGCCCGGCATAAGAACCGTTTTGATGTCGACGGAGGTCTTCGCCGTCACGTGCGTCACCGCGCCCGTCGTGGCGAACGACGCCTGCCACGTGCCCGCCCAGCCGATTGCCATCATCGTGCCGCCGTTGCCGTGAACAAAGTCGAAGTAGGGAAACACATGATGGGTGGGACGTCCGCTCTTAGACTGGAAAAAGACGGGTTTCTTGCGGAGATCCGAATCGTACGGCATGTAAAATTTTCCGCCGTCTCCGTAGATACCTCTCAGCCTGGGCTCAACGCCCTCTACGGCACCGCGATAAGCGACAACATCCTCGAGCACTTTAGAAGGCCCCGCTCCCGCATTCTCGAGCCACAGCGTATATTCGACCTGACCGTACTCCGCACAATACGCCGCCTCAATCGAGGCTGTGAGCGTGCTGTCAATCACACACACGAACTTTCCGCGCTGCACCGGAGCCTTAGGCCCGATCTCCCGGCGGATCACTTCAAATCCGCCGAGCCCCTCAATACGCCGCCCGTCATAGATGAACGAAACCGGTATCGACGAAGGATCGTCAAAAAGCGCTCTGAAATACCCCTTGGCCGCTTCTGGTGAAGCGGGAACCGCGAACGCGGCGGAAGAGACCGCCGCCGCTGACGCGGCGAACAATAAAGCTAAAAATGTTTTTTTCATCATCATATCCTTTTCTGTTTTCTCAATAACGGCTCCGCCTCACCGCACCCGCCATTCAAGAAGTCCCGACGACCAGCCTTCACGCTGCCTGACCACAAGACGGAGCGCCTTCGCCTTGACAGGTTTTGGGAAATTCAGAACGCAGAAGCGGTTCTCGTCGATCTCGCCCTTCCCGGGAATGTCACGCCAATCACCGTTGTCGGAATCCTTCCACTGAACTCGCCAGCTGAGAGGCATATGGCACTGCCCCTTGCGCGCCAGATCGCTGTACCAGTACGTCTCGACGCCCTTGATCTCGCGCGGCTTTGCAAACGTGCAGGAAACCCACTCTTCGGTTCCGAGATGCGGCCAGAACGTAAGGCGCGGAATCGAGCGGTCTGCAGAGGATGACGGAGCCAGCCCGTCCATGGCCGCATCTACGCGGTCGGTCTTGCAGCAGAACGAAGCTTCCAGCGTCTTCTGAGCCTGCATCGGAAACGCCTTTACGACGGACGGGAACCACGTCTGCATTTCGCCGTCGCCGCGATGGCACCACGCGAAGTAAGGCACAAGCGTTAAGCGCGTCGGCTCGACAAGCGTCTTGCCGTCCTCCGCCGCGCGCACTACGCTTGCCGGCGCGGTGAAGGCCGGAAAGTTATGCCCTGCAATGTTGCGCACAATGGGAGCGAAAGGCGCGTTTTCGACAAGAACCTTGTTCAGTACCTTTCCGCCGTTGTCCACAGCCTCCGCGCAGTAGAGGATCGGGCCGCGCTCCACCGCGAGCCGTCCCGCATCGTCCTTGACGAGCATATTCGCACGAACGCGCCTGACCGGCATCTGCATGGACACCGTCACACGGTCGCCCTTCTTCCATTCGCGCGCGAGAGTGCAGTACCCCTTTTCAGACTTGAACTCAAACGGCTTGCCGTTCACCGATACCTTGAAGTCCTCAATCGACCCCGGGCGCGTATGCGTGTAAAGGCTGCCGGGAACGGGACGGCCCGTGCACCATCCCGGGATGCGCACATTGAGCGTGAAACGGGCGTTGTCCCGGGGCGGCGTAACATCGATCACCACATCGCCGCACCACGGATAATCCGTTTTCTGCGCAAGCTTGACGTTTCCGGACCCAAGCTTGAGCGTCGCTTCGCTCGCCATGAAAAGATTGACATAGGCCTCATCGTCGCGCGTCGCATAGGCGAACGTGGGAACCTGCGGTATGAAGCGGACCACATTGACGGGACAGCACGAGCACGAGAACCATTTTGAACGCTTGTATCCGCCGCTCGACGCGAGCGGGTTCGGATAGAAGAATTCATCGCCGCTGATCGACACGCCGGAAAGAATGCCGTTGTAGATTGCGCGCTCAAGCACATCGATGTACTTCGCATCGCCGTGAAGAAGGAACATGCGCATATTCCAGAGCGCGTTTCCGATGCCCGCGCACGTCTCGAGATACGTCTTCTCGTTCGGAAGCTCATACGCCGCGCCGAACGCCTCGCCGCGCCGCCGCGCGCCCACCGAACCGTTGAGGTGGAGCTTCTTCTCGACGACGTTCGACCAGAGCGCGTCTATCGCCTTCAGATACGCCTCGTTTCCGGTAAGCGCCGCCACATCCGCCATGCCGCAGTACAGATACGTTGCCCGCACGGCGTGACCAACCGCCTCGCGCTGCTTCGTGACCGGCAGATGATTCTGGTTGTACGAACCTGGTGCGCCAAGTTCGCCGCCCTTGGCGAGCGTCCCCTCCTGCGTGAACACTTCGCCGGAATTTCCGGTTCTCCCGCGTCCGCGCATTTCCAGCAGAAATTCCGCCAGCTTCAGATAGCGAGCATCGCCCGTCGCACGGTAAAGACGGCAGAGCGCGAGCTCGATCTCCTGATGTCCCGACGTTTCCTTGAGCTGATTCGCCGCCGGACCGAACACCTTATCGATGAGATCGGCCGAACGCACAGCCACATCGAGAAGCGTACGCTTGCCCGTTGCCTCGAAATAGGCGACCGCCGCCTCGTACATGTGGCCGACATTGTAGAGCTCATGGCTGTGCGCAAGATGCGACCAACGCTCGGCTCCCATCATCTTGCGGTAGCGGAAACCGTTGACCTTCTCCATCCCGAGCGTGCGGGCCGTGTAGAGATAACCGTCCTTCTCCTGCGCGCGAGCCATCCAGCCGATGAGATCGTCCACATACGCCTCGAGCTTCGGATCCGGATGCGTCGCGAGCGAATACGCCGCGCCCTCGATCACCTTATAGACATCCGAATCGTCGAACGGAATGCCCTTGAAGGTCTGATTCTCGCGCTTCGCGGCCTTCTTGAAATTGGGAATACGAGCCTCTTCACACTTCTCGAAATCGGTCTTGAGCGTCACGAGCCGGTTCGTCTCCAGCCGCGGCAGCCAGAACCCGTTCGTCACTTTCACATCCGTGACCTTCGGCAGTTTGAACGCGTAATCCTGTTTTGCTGACATTTCCGCCGAGCCTACCGCCATCAGAGCCGCAAGCGCAAGCGGAACCGATCTCTTTTTCATCTTCTTACCTTTCATATTTTTCTTAAGACCGGGAGGGCGAGCGTCCTCGCGAGCCGAAATTTTCTCATTTTCCTTTAGAAACCTTCTTTCCCTGATCAACGCAAAATGATCGTGAAGAACGGATTCAAGTACAATCCGTCCGCCTTAAGCGTCATGCTGCGCTGCCGTCCGCCGACAATGGCGGAAATCGTTCCGTTAAGACCGACCGGCGCCGTCGTCCAAGTGATAACAGGCGTCTTCGACGAAACGGCACGATCACCGAAATCAATGAAGAGCGTCGCGCCAGCCGCCAGCGCGAGCGAACAGTCCGCCGCCGGAAGATCAAAGGGTCCTGTAAGAGCGCTCAGATCAAGCGTTGGAGACTGATGCTCCGCATCGCCGAGCGTAACCGTCCTGAGAAGCGTCGCCGAAGCGGGTTTGTACGTACCAAGAACCGTCACCGCCTTCCCCTTTTGGGAATCTCTTCCGAACGAAAGACGATTGTCGATGAGCGAACCCACGACAAGCGACTGTGATTTTTCGGCATAGAAACCGCATCCGTCATTGAGCGTGAACGTCACCGCACTCAAATCGTTCTCCACCCCGTAAAACGACGGGAGAACCGTCCGTGCCGTGCCGATCTTATTGAAGATGATCGATCCGGCATCCGCCGCACGCACACCGCGGAAGGAGAAGACCTGATCGCCCTCGCCTCCAAAATCAATCGAACTTTTAAGGTTGATCGAAAGCGTATGCTCATTCAACGTGAGCGTATGCTGCATCGCGCCGGGCGCATCATCGGCGAAGGAAAAACCGAAGAGCGGATAGCCGCCGATCGTCGCGTCGGTCGAAAGCGTCAGATCACCGATCGCGTTGCACATCCACGAATCACTGTCAAAATTCGGCTCCGAATTGACGAGCGCGCCTGTGCCGTCCGGACCGCTTCCCGCAAGCGTAAACGAATACGGCGTTCCGCTCGTCGAAAGTTTTCCGGCAAAATCGAACGAAGCGCCGTCCGCAACCGTCACGAACGGGATCGTCACCGTACCGAACGGTTTACCGTCGCGCATCTCGACCGTCGCCTTGACGGATCCCCATGGTGCCTCGGTGACGCCACTGCGAACCGTTCCGGCCATCACATCCGTCCCGCCCGTATAGGACTGACGCCGCACCGCACCGACAAGCGTACCGGTGCCACTCTTGACGAGCTTCAATCCGCCCTCAAGGATGATCCCGGTATTGACGGCCGTCTCACCTTCCGCAACGGCGATGCAGACCTGACCTCCGCCGACCGAATCGGTGATCCTTCCGCTCACGGCGTCCAGATTAGACGGGAGCGTCAACGCCTGGCCGGCGACATCGATGTCAATCGTCGCGGTCTTGCCGGAGATAAAGGTCCCACCCGTCGGCACACCGCCAGACCACACTCCTTCCGTCGGTGTCACAAAAGCCTTATCCACCATATCATAGAAACCGTACACCCCGCACTTTGCCGGCACGTAATCGTGAATCAACTCGCCGTTTTGATAAATCTTGCAGCCGTGGCAGCGGATCGTTCCCTGCGTCGGGCGGACATACGCCGTCCCCGCCGCATTGATTGCAAAGAGGTAAAGATTATTTTGAATCTCAGTTGTGAAAAAGCTTCTGTTGACGGAATAAATCTGCGTTCCAGACGCATTTTTAGCTGTCGCGGCACCTTTATTGAGATCAACCGTATACCGCCCGGATTTATATGGGCCATTCCCTTTGGTCGACTTCTCGCCGCTTCCGATAGCGGGGCAACTGGTCGTCGACGTTCCCCCTTTATCACCAAACGCGCAGGTTATTCCTCCAACAGTTCCGTCATTCGCCAACGCAAACGCCCCCTTGCAATCATACCAATTATTGAAAGAAGTGGGGTTTTGGTTCCACACGCCGAACCAGTTTTCATCGGCGCTGCGCACGGTGACATCCATCGTCACGCGTGTATTTGTATCCGGCTTAAAGCCTGTATCAAGATATGAACCGGCGGGGACATCGATATACTCAACCGCCACGCAAGCCGCTTGAACGGCAAGTCCGCTTAGGTCGCAGGCCTTTTCAAGTTTGCAGTTCGTAAGATGGAAAGAAGTGAACGGCTTGGTGAGCGCACCGGAAGGAACATCGCCGCCGACGGCATCCACCACAACAACGCTCTCGGCATCCGGCTCACCGTTCTCAACCGCTACGCCATCCTCCGTGCAGTTCCAGCCGTTATCCCTCCAAACCGCGCGCCGTCCGGCATTCGTCATCAGCTCAGAAGCGGCGACAGCAAAGATGTTCGTGACATTCGCAAGTGGATCGTATTCCGCCGCCCCGCTCGCGGCTGTTCCCTGCTTAGAGACACACGTGCCGGACACCGTGTCGTAAAGTACGGCAACGCCGTCTTTCAACGCCGGAACGAAATGGGCGACGAGCGACAGATCGCTCCCATAATAGAATTTGGCGAAATGCCATTCGGCATTACCGTATTTTTCGATTGTTTTTGTCGAACCGGCACTATGCCAGGCATTGCCGAGCAGAATACTTTCCGTGCTTTTGGTAAAGAATTCCCCAAGGGTCGAAAACGCCTTCTCCCCGTCGAGGAAGGCCTGGTCGTCAAGAAGCAGAAAATCATGCGGCACCTTCCATGCGCCGTCGGAGAAATTGAAATACGACGGTTCCGGGAGCTCAGAACTTGTCGGTCCGCGTGAACGATGGAAAAGTTTGAACTGCGTCTTTTCCTTCCCGTCATCCGCATTTGGTCGAATGGAAATATTGTTGACCGTTTTCTCGCCCGTGCGATAGAGCGACCCGATTACTACGCATTCATCGCCGAGATAGGCCGTTCCCTTGTTGACGCTTTCCGTATAGCGGAAGCGGAGATCAAAACCGTTCAAATAAGCGGCGGAGACGCCCGTATCAATATACTGCGTACCGGTAAGGGCGATATAGCCGTCGATGAGTTCGACATCGCTCGCGCCGATCACGCGGTAAACATATCCGGTCGGAAGAACGGTCGCATCAAATGTGCATGTGCCGCCGGATGTGATTTCGCCGTCAAACGCTTGACGGTGCGCCCACGCCGCCGCGTTCTCGCCTTTGTCCGTTGCGTCCCAGACGAGGTAGAATTTCGCGAGTCCTTCGGGTATCGTTTCCGGAACGGTGACCGAGATCGTATTATCGAACCGTTCAACCGTCAGCTGAGCGAGCTGAACAGTTTCAGCAAACGAGGAAGCGGCGGTTGAGAGCATTGCTGTCAACCATGCGACGCAAAGCACTGATTGTATTTTTTTTTTCATCCCGTTTTTTCCTTTTTGAGGTTTGAAAATTTCACTTTCACCGTGAGGTCTTGCCCGGCTCATGTTTCCACCAAGTGAACGGCCAGCGCAGTCCCTTGCGCTCCTTCGAGCTTTCGTACATGAAATTGCAGACGAAATCTCCTTCGACCGTTGCGCGGTAAGCAACGAGTTCATCAAACGCCTTCTTGAACGCGTCAGCCTTGCGCTTGTCGCGCGGGGCGGCATCCATCGCCTTCTGTGCGATGCGCGTTAAGCGCGTGAGCCGGGCGTCTCCGAGTCCCTTGCGGAGAAATTCAACGCGACGTTCAACCATCGAATCCCCCCGCGACGCCGCGCACGCGGCGTCGAGAAGTTTATTCCCCTTCACGAAGAAGGCATCGTCAAAATAATCCCCGAGAATCGCGGCGCCCGTATTGAAACTGCCACCGCCGTTGTGGTTGCCCGTCGGGTTCTGCCAGGCGATGCGCCGCACCTCGTCCGGCGTCCAGGACGCTGTGTGGGCGCGGATGAAATCGAAATAGCGCGTGATCTCCTTCTTCGCCGGACCGAACGTCGAGAGGAGTTCGTCGCGGGAAACGTCGTAGTCGCGCAGCGGTTCGCGGAAGGCGCGAATGAGGGTATAGTACATCATCGTATGACACGCCCACGCTCCGCGCAGCGAGTCGAACGAACAGCCCTTCATGCCGTTCTTGTACGCGAAGGCGAAATCCTCGACGATCAGTCGTCCGTGGTCAAAGGGATAGTTTCCGCCGGCGAGCATGAAATTCGGCCGGTAGATGAAGTCCTTTACGCCCGCCTTGCGCCAGCCCGTGATCGCGGCGCGGAAATGTTCGGACTCCGCCTGATCGTAGGGGAAGTAGCTGCGCGGAACGATTTCGATCACGACGGACGGGTCGACGCGCGTCTCCTTCGGCGCTTCGAGGTAGTTTTCGTAAGCGTAGCCGATGACGCGAGCGGCGGGATTCACCTTGCGCACCTCGGCCTGGACCGCGTTGTAGAACTTGGCGTAGCGATCCGAGAGTGACGCGACAGGCCGCAGTGAGGTATCGACCTTCATGATTCCCCAGCGGTGGTCGGTAAGAAGCGAATTGAAAACATAATTGCCGCGACGGTGCATCGATTCGATGTCATCGAGCGTCACCGTTCCGTTCCAGTATGGAGATTCCATGAAGCGCGGATCCGGTGCGTCCCACGCGCGGCAGCAGTGGCACTGGCAGAGCGCCACGTAGTCGTTCTCGCAGCAGTTCACCCACGGCTCGAAGCCCTGGCGCGTTCCTTTCGTATCCATCCATTTCTTCCAGTCGGCGACAGTCTGCCGCCATACGCCAGGCTCGGAAACGCAGAGCGTAACCATGCGGCCGGCTGCCGCCGGACGTCGCACGCCGCCGGGAAGCAGGTTGAAGTATTCGGGATGCGACGCGCCGAAGCGGTCCCACCAGTCGGTAAAGCCGTGTCCGGAACGAAAATGACGGCGGCGGCCGAGACGATGACGCACGAGGAACTTCGCCTGCGCGTCAAAGAATGCGCGGGCGGATTCATATGTCGAAAAACCGAGCACCCATAAGGCATTCCACGTCATCGACCCCATGATGCGGTCCGCAAGCGGCTCGCGCGAACGGCGGTTGACAGAACTGAATCGAAGCGAACGGCGCCTGGGGATCACCTCACCGGTCGGACCCGGCCATATCCATTTGACGCCCATCTCGTTCTCGAGAAAATCATATACGGCATACACCGTTGCGTACAGCGTCGGACGCCAGAGATCCCTCGTAACGCCTTCATATGAAACATCGGAATCGTAGCCGAGAAGGAAAAGCGCGTTTCCGGCGGTTTTCACGATGTGCTCGTCCGCAACAAAGGGTCGGCCGGGGAGGCCGGCCCTTTTCGCGGCAGCTGTCGCACCCACGAAGATATGGTTACGGTATTTCGAGCGCGCAAGCGCGTCTTCAGTAAGAATCGCGGCCGACGAACCGAAGGCTTTGTCGAGATGGTATTTGAGTTCATCGGCGGCATAGCGTTCGGCGGCGAGGGGCTGGGACGGCAGAACGATATCGGCGGCGAGTTTTCCGTACTCGGCGACGGTAAACGCCGCCAAGGGCGAACAAGCGCAGAGCGTGCAGACGAACGCCGACACTCTGAAACAGGCCGATATGTCCCGGAAGATATCCATGGCGGGATAAATTTATTTAGACGCTTCCGTGAAGAACGTCTTGAGATATTCTACCGTATCGTCCAGACTGGAGATATACGCGTATTCATCGACGGCGTGCGCGCCGCCGCCCTTCGAGCCGATCAGCGCAATCGGAACGCCGCAGCTGACGAACCAGCGCGCGTCCGTCGCCGCGAGCATCTTCGACAGCGGGATATGCTGACCGAGATGGGCGGACATCACGCGCTGAAGATGTTTGACGAGCGGATGGTTCGGATCGGTGTTTACCGGCGGAGAATGGCGCTCAAGCAGCACTTCGCATCCGGGGAAAAGCTCCTTCGAGAGAGCCATGAGTTCATCCTTCGCGCCGGGATTGACGCTGCGGAGGTTCAGAACCAGCGTCATTTCCGGCGGAATCATGTTGCGCGCGCCGCCGTCGGCGTTGACGAATGTGGGCGTCATCACGTCGGACCATTTATCTTCCGGGAGCGGATGGCGGCGATCCCACTCCGCGCGGAGTTTCACGTATCCCTGCATGATTTTCGTGATCGAATCGTCGCATTTCCACGGCATGGAGGAATGTCCGCTGCGGCCGCGCGCCGTAATGCGCACGAAGGTCTGTCCCTTGTGCGCACAGCAGATCTTTCCGTAAGCCGAATCGATGACAATCACCATTTTATTGGGCACATAACCCTTCTCCTCGACCATCCAGCGCGTTCCGGCGCCGCCGATCTCCTCGTCTGGCCCGAACATGCAGGCGACGGAAACGTTTTTACCGGCCAGGGCGCAGAGCGTCTCGGCGGCGACGACCGCATAACCCTTGCAGTCGCTGACGCCGCGCGCCTCGATGCGGTCGCCGTCGCGCTTGAGCGTGAACTGCGTAGGCGAGCCGGGTGCGACCACGTCGAGATGCACGGACATGACGAAATCGTGCCGTTTGCCGGGCGTCGTCGCGGCATAGAGGATCTCGCGTCCGTCGGGAGCCGTTTCCATCGTACAGTAAAGGCCACGCTTGAGCAGATAGTCGCGCATGAAGCGCATGGAGTTGTTCACTTCCTTTATATCATAGGATACGCTCGGAATGGCTATTAACTTTCCGAAGAAATCCATATCCAGCGCATGAAGGGAAAGCGCCGCTAAAGCGACGCCCAAGGCAATCTGTTTTTTCAACATATATTCCACCTTTCTTATCTATTCGACTAGGATAAACTACCCCGTTTTGTTTTTAAAATATCACAAACCAGGGTTTGAGTCAATGCCTTAAAGCCGCATAGCTACGGCGGACGCATTAAAACCCGATCCTTCCCCAATGGGGCCCCTGGATCGGTTTTAACGCGTCCGAAGTGCTTTAGCGTCCAGCAGCCAGTACCCAGCTTCCCAATCCGATTGGTCGTGGCGCGATTTTAACGTGCCATTACCCATCTTGGGACTTACCATCGGCCGCGCCCGTTCTTTTCTTTTGCGTA
>JAFVZE010000073.1 GCA_017508315.1 Kiritimatiellia bacterium
AGCCGCTCAACGCCGTTAGTAGCGATGAGAATATCGCCGCTTCTTCGGAGCTCAATTCGCCCGTTTACAACACTGTTCGTTTCGCGATTCACAAGACCATTATACCACGAATAGACATATTTTGCCTCATTAGTTTCTGACGCGGCAAAATACTCGCAGCTGAACTGCGAAACGCCGCGCCCTATCGCTACTTTTTCGCCTAACTCAGCGAGAACTGCGTCCTTACGATGCGTCGACCAGATTTCACCCCACGCAAGAACCTCAACGCCTTTAAGATGATTAGTCCCGAACGGGAAAACGAAATCGTTTTCAAACCTGCACCAGAACGAATCTTCCCAAACACCGGTAGCGTTCCAGGCGTTAATATACATCTCGGTTTGATTGATGAATTCTGTAGTCGATACGCTCGGCCTCGCGGCAAACATCATCGTCGCCGCGGCGTTAGTCGTATTATTCGTCTTTAAGCTTCCATGCAAATAAAACGATACTCCGCAAATTAAGAAAAGCGCCTTAACAACCGTCGGCACCGCGCCGAATGCAGCCGATATCCGCTTAAGCTCGCGCTTCATAGCACCAAAGAGCGCGACAACAAGAAGCGCCGCGACACACCCCAACCCAATCGTCAATAACACCGTCTCGCTCATCATACAATCACCTCACAATAACGCGAAACGGAAAATTGAACCAAAAACAAAGTTTTCGCTCATCGCTCCAACCGCAAAAACCTCATTCGTCGAAGCCTCGCTGTCTGCATATCCCTCACCTATCGGACGCGGCAAAACATTCTTCGCCGCATACTCCGAAGAAGCTAAAAAAGCGATTGCTATGACAAGGAATTTCATTACTGTATACCATATTTCACTCTTGAAAAATCTACATTAAACTTTCAATTAACTTAAACTATCTCTCGCTCTAACGCCGCGGGATCGTACTTTTCGCCACTAAATTCATTATATATCGCTCCCCATTCCAAGCCCTTCATTTCCTTGCGATATTTTGGGAAGAGCGCCTGAACCCAATCAATTACGCCCTTAAAATACAACCACTCCTCCATTGCTGATGGCTCATGCTGTTTAATGAGTCTTAAAATCCGAACGGAAGGCCGATCTTGAACCAGACAAGCAGCAGAGCCGTGGCGACGCACAGGAAAACACCGGCGTAGGGCGTCATCATGAGCGCGAGGTCGCCGATGGTGAACTGCGGTCTGTAACGGCGGCAGTAAAGCAAGATGATGCCGGCATACGTCATCACCGGCGTGATGATGTTGGTGCACGGGTCCGCCGTTCTGTACGCGGCGCAGACGACTTCAGGCGTCAGCGACGGATTGACATGGTACAGCATCGGAATGAAGATCGGTCCGAGCATCAGCCACTTCGCCGAAAGGCTCGCCACGAACAGGTTGACGAACGATCCCATCAGGATGAACGCCACAAGGAGAAGAACCGGTGAAGACTCGAGCTTCAGCGCAAGAATCGCGCGAACCCCACCATAGGTGATATACGCCCCGACGCCGGAATAGGTGAGCATCGCGAGGAAATTGAAGCAGAAAAACGTGAGAACGAACATATACCCGAGATCCTTCACCTGCTTCGTCATCGCCGCGACGACATCCTGCGCCGCTCGGTATTTGCCGCGCTTGACGCCATAGAAAAGCCCCGCCATGAAAAACGCGAACGAGACGAAAAGGATCACATTCCTGGCGAAGTGTCCCTTCAGCGGACCGAGCGCCAGCGGCAAAATGACGCAAGCGGCCGCGACGAGACCTAACGCCGCCCACTTGAGATCGCGCACCTCTTCACGCGAGACGGCAAACTTCTCCCCCGCCATTTCCTCCGGCACCTTCCACGACAGTTTCTCGAGTTTCGGCGCGATGAATCTGTTCGTAATCCAGCCTCCGAGGAACGTGAACACGAACACCAGCGAGCAGGTGTAGAAATAATCCATCGTCGCCTCGTTGAGCGGCGCCCCGAGACGCGACACCCACGGAACGCCCTGCGACAGAGCGAAATCCTTCGTGGGAAGACCGATGAGCAGATCCGTAGTCGTAGCCGGGATGATGTTCGCGCCAAAGCCCGCGCTCACGCCCGCAAACGAGGCCGCGACGCCGATCAGCGGATTGCGGCCCATGGCGCAGTAGAGAGCCGCCGCAAGCGGGATGAGAACGACATATCCCGCATCGGCGGCGACATTCGAAAGAATACCCGCGAACACGATGATGTACGGCAACACCCGCTCGTTCACCTTGCTTCCGGCCAGCTTGAGCAGCACCGAGAAAAGCCCGCTTCCCTCGGCCGTGCCGATGCCGAGCATCGCGACGACGAGAATGCCGATCAGCCCGTGCGCATACGCGATATAGTTGCCGACAATGGCGTTATCGAAAATCCACTGAAGGTTGGCCGCCTTCGACATATCCAGCACGGTGTGTTTGATTTCGGTCGCCGCCCCGGTCGCCGGATCGACACCCGGCAGGGCGAATGTCGTTCCGCCGATGAACATCGTCGCGATAAACAATCCCGCGAACATCAAAATAAACAACACCACCGGGTCCGGCACCTTCGCCGCAAACCGCTCAAGCCATGTCTTCTTCTCTTCCATATCCAACTTTTTTCCCGTCTTTCGGATTTTCACAAACTCACTTCATGATAGCGTCCACGACACCATTATAAGATTCAAGCACGACCGCGCCCTTCACCGTTTTCGCCGCGCTGCGTTCGGCGGGCGTATCCGCAACGACGACCACTCTGCCGCCGCGCGAAATGAAACGTTCAAGTCTGGAGACTTCTTTTTTCTTCACCTCTCCCGTCAGGACATAGACATCCGTATGCGCCATGCCTTCCAAGCCTTTGCCGGAGCAGACATGGATACGACGGTCGAGCAGGAGCGTATCGAAAAGATACTGGACCGACGCTTTGTCGGACGAGCGGTATCTGACGGACACGGCCCCGCGAACCCTATTGAGCGTCGGCGCGGCGGAAGGCTCCACACCCGTCAGAAACTTCATCCCGGCGCGGACGATATCGAACGTACTTTCCTCTTTCTCTGGATGCGGACATGAAACGAACAACTTGCCTTTACCGACGCGTCCTCCGAGAAAAGCGCCCTTATCAACCATCTCCTCCACGAACTCCGGTTGCTTGGTGTTGATGAGACGCCCTGCGTATTTCGCCAAAACCTTGACATCGGTATCCGCGACGCTTTCGCCGGGCACCGCCGCCGGACCGCCGAAATAAATGACGGTGCGCGTTTTATTCGTCATGCCAAGCGCGGCCATGCC
>JAFVZE010000003.1 GCA_017508315.1 Kiritimatiellia bacterium
GGATGCTTGATGTACGTGCCGTCACTTTCTTTAGTTCCGAAATACCATGCCAGACGGGTACACGAAGACGGATTCATCTTATCCCAATACCCGCTTCCGAGATTAACGTTGCTATTCAATGCGCCTGCGGCACCTGCGCGACAGGCAAATTCCCATTCGGCTTCGGTAGGAAGGTCAAACTTGATTCCAGAGCGTTTACGCAATCTTCCAAATATCAAATCGTCTTGTTCGCCCTCTGTAATTTCCCGTCCATCCAGACCGCAATCGGAACCGCTGCGCAGATATAAGTACTGAACATAAGCTTGAGGACACGAAGGATTCCCCCATACGGCATCTTTCTGCATCTCCTGATCTCTTCTTGACGCATACTTGGTGCCGGGATAAAGGTACGCGCTTTGGCCGTAGGTAGTTTCAAACACGGCCATATAGTAGTCATTGGTAAGCATTACCGAATGTTGAAGTTCATCACTGGAATCCGAACGACCGTTCTCGCTCTCTGAAGAACCCATTTTCCAGACAATGCCCGAGGCCGGGATCCGGCGAAACACCATTTTATCTTTACGGTAGGCGATATCGCCGATCCCCCCGGGAAGCGCGTTGGTGGACGTGTAAAAACGTGCCGAATTATATGGAATATTCGTCGGAGACTGCAGGTCGAAGACCATGTAATCCGGCGGAGAAGACTTGGAATATGCAGTAAGCGCAACCGAAAAGACACCGGCACCCAAACTATCTTTCCACAACTTATCCATCTGCCAGTATATTTTCCGGCTCTCACCTTCGTCAGTTGGTTTCACGAGCCGATTTACATCACCTGCAATATTGGCGTAATACTTCTCGTCTATCGCCTCACCGTCAAGAAAAAACCGCGCGGTAATTATGGCTTCATCGCCAGTAAGTCGGTATTGCACCTTGACATCATTCCGTTCCGAGTCAACTTCGATCGACGAAACTTCCAGCGTTACCGTCGCCGACGCCGCGTACACGGATAATGCCACAGCAAGAAAAACAAACTTTTTCATACCCGCCCCCTTCATCACCATTTGAGAGTCACCGGCGCTATCAGTCTAAAGCCGTAATCACCGCCGGCAGACAAGGTGCCGGTCCTGTAAGCGCTGCGGCATTTACAGCTTTCCGAATGCTGGCAACCGCCGCCGCGAAGCACCCGCTTGCTGCCGGCCGTAGTCTGATCGCATCCGACCGGATCCGTCACCGCATCTGCGGTAAGCGGGCCGAACCAGTCGGCGCAGAACTCCGAAACGTTGCCGTGCATATCGTAAAGCTCCCATTTGTTCGCAGGTTTCATTCCTACCGGATGCGTAATCAGACCGGAATTATGCACTGTCCAGGCTACCGCATCCATATTTTCATCGCCAGAGGCTTTTACAATATCAAAGCCGCTATTTATAGACGTACGGGTTCCTGCTCTGCACGCAAACTCCCATTGCGCTTCGGACGGAACGTCAAAGTCGATTCCCGTTTTCGTCCGAATCGTTTTGACGAATCCTCCGGAACTTTTGCGCCCGTCGGCAAGCGACCGCGTACCCTGCACGATATAAGCCTGCATGCCTTCAACAGGATGAACATCGGCATCATCGCCGACATACTTAGACGTTGTCGTACCGCCGCCGTGACGATACTGGGCCTGTGTCATCTCAAAAATTCCGATGTAAAAGTCCTCGGTCAGCGTAACCGGGCGCGACACCTCCGACGCGCTGTAGATATTGGCTTCCGGATCGCGGCTCGTCTCCTCGCTTGCCGAAGGCCCCATCACCCACTCGACGTTTTTCGCCGGAATCTTTCTGAGCACGATCCTGTCGGTTTTGTAGACGTCGTTCGTGAGCCCGCCGTCGGGGAGCGCCGCCGCCGAAACGTAGAAGTTCGTCCGGCAGTTGACAAAATCGTAGACGAGATAATCCGGCGGGGAATTCGTCGACCAGGCGCGGAGCGTAAACTTGACGTTTTCAACCGGAACGCCCGGCCAATCGCGGCGCTGATCCCACTTGATTTTAAGCGTATCCGTCTCGGGGTCCACAATCCTGTTCACCGCCCCTGATAGACGGGTGAAATTCTCCTCCCCGATCGAAACGCCGTTGGTGCTCACATCCAGAGTGACGATGGCGCGGCCGCTCAATTCGTAGGTGATGTAAACCGCCTTGCCGTGCACGTTGCCGACTTCGACATCACTCACAATCGGCGGTGCCGCAAAAACGCAAAACGCGCCGATAGCCCCGAACAGAATCAGCAACTGTTTCTTCACTCTTTGATCTCCTTGTTGACACTGCGAATCGTTACACTGTTCCCGCCTGATACCCCAAAGGCGGAACAAAAATCAATTTCGACGTCCGATTATGATATCAAATCACGGATAATTACGTCAAATCTGGCAACGTAACACCCTTATCCCACTTTATCGCCAGACGGTTTCGGCGGTGGCGAGGAGCGCTCCGTCCGACACCCTTGTGATCGTGTGGCGCAGAACCCCGTCCCCGAGCGTCTCGCTGCAGCTTTCAAGCTCGTCGCCCGCTTTCGCCTCCTGCCGAAAAACGATGTCCAGACGCGAGACGCGGCGGCGGCGATATTCTTCGGGGACGGACTCCAGCGCCCATTCGACATAATGGACGTTGTTCACGTGGTCGTTGAAGTCATGATCGCTCAGACGCACCCTTATCGGCGAGCGTCCGTGCACCGCACCGAGCGACGCGAACTTGCCGCCGCTTTCGCCGAGCTCCACGCGCGGAGTTCCGTCCGGCGCGAGAGACCGGAAATTCTCCGGCAGTTTCACCAGCCGCCGCGCCGCGAGATCCACCGTCATCCATTCGCTCACGCCGCGGAACACCTCGTCCCCGGCCAAATCCCTGCCGATGAAATCGCGCGTGGCGGCAAGCCGCCCTCTGGTGCCGCTCGGCCAGGTGCGGACGAGCAGTTCCCCGCCCCATGCGACAGGTCTTGAGATCTCAAGCCGGAGGCGCGAGAGCATCCAGGTGACTCCCTCCGACCGCAGCAGATGGATTCCCACCCCCAGCTTGTCCGCATGCAGACCGGCGATCTCCTGAAGATAGTTGCACAGCGACGGCAGGGAAAGATTGTTGTCCGTTCCGGCTTCGTAGCTGCGCACTGGGAAACCGCGCTCGATATACCCGAGCCCCCAGGCGCGGAGCGGTTCGAGCGGCAGACCCATGATATTCTCGTAGCTCCCCGTCCACGACTCCACGATAAGATCGCCGGATTCATCGATATCGTACGCTCCGGCGCGGTCGAGCGGCCGCACTTTGGCGACGTATTCGTCGATCATCGCGTCGGAAAGCCCGCGGAATTTCACATCGGATCTGACGACCTTCACGTCTCCGTCGAACGCGACGCCGGTGTACACCGAATGGACATTGCCGCTCAGTTCGCGCAGAAAACGCTTCGCCTCCCCGATATCGCGCGGCTTGCCGTATATCCTGCCGTTGAACCATACGACGGTGTCGGCGGAAAGGACGCGTCCGCCGCCTGCCGCCGCGCCTTTGGCAAGCGCGTTTTCGCGGACCGTGCGCTCGGGGTCGTCGGGATACGAGACCTCCGGCGCGTCGGTCTTGACGATGTCGAACTCGCGCTCGAGATCCGCGAGAATCTTCGCCCTTCTGGGACTGCCGCTCGCAAGAACAAGCCGCTCTTTCATAAATCTCCTCCTTCGATATACACAAAAACCGGCCGGTCGCTCACGACCGAAAATTCCCCGGTCGGCGCACGGTTGAGCGTGGCCGCGTACAAATTGTCGAACCTGACGCCGTCGAGCGGCCATTCAAGACCCCGCGAAGTCATGACCGTCTCGCGGTCGGGAGCGAAAATCGAAACGCCGCAACCCGGCGCGGCGGTGAAATGCGCCTCTCCGGCCACGGGATGGAAAACGCCGTGATCGGTCACCACCGGCACCTGTTCGGCAAGCGCCCTGAAGACATTGCCTATCGCATGGTCGTCGCGTCCGCCGAGCGCCCCGAGAACGACCAGATCGTTCCATCCGCGCCGGCGGCAGTAGAAGAGCGCCTTTGTCAAATCGTTGGTGTCCTGCTCGGCGATCCGCACGAGATTGCGGTAGGAACGGCGGACGCTGTCGCAATCGCCGACCACCGCGTCCGGCTCCCGTCCGAACGCCTCGAAATACGCATCCGCGGCGCTGTCGCAGCAGACGACCCGCCCGGCTTTTTCCAGAAGCCTCCGCGCCGGTCCGCCCGGCGCGGGGAAATCCCCCGCCGCCAGCACCGCCGTTTTCATGTCCAAGCTGCCGCCGGAATCCGCCATCGCGACTTACAGGTCCGGCAACTCACTTGAGAAGGTCGACCCAGTCGTACCTGTCGAGCGCCCCGTTGACTATGAAGGTGTAGCGGACATTCTCGCTGCCGTCGTTTTCGGACGAAAGCATCTGCGCCCACGACGGCGAAGGATCCACCGTCTTTACCGACGAGAAGACGCCCGGTGCGGCGGCGTTCGCGTGCGCCGCGGCGATCGCGACATCGTCCTTCGCGACGAGCGACACGTCGGCGAAGCCGCGCTTCGCGAGCCAATCCGCGATGACGAGAAGATCCGTCGCGCGGCGGCCGACCATCGACTCGCCCATCAGATAGAGCATCGCCGCGGTTCCTTCCTCGGGGACATCCTTGCCGGCGCCGTAGAAATCGTAACGCCCCTTCCCTATCGAGGCAAGAGCGGTAAGATCGGCGACGAGCACCGCTTTGCCCGCATCGAGCGCGTCGCGAGCCTGCGCAAGCGCGGCGGCGCGCCCGTCCCGTCCGACGGAAACGACCGCAGCCGTCGGCTTCACGCCGGCGCGCACCACGAGCTCCGCCGGAAGCGCAAGCCCGGTCGGATACAGAAACGCCAGACGCGTCACCATGCACCCTTCGGCCTCTTCCTCTCCGAGCGTCTTCACGAGCACGCCCGTCTCCGACGGCAGACGGATCGCCGCAAGCCTGCGCACGCAGCCGGCGCGGGCGGCTGCGGATTCGAACGGCTTGCGCCCGGCAACTGCCGCGGCGAGCCTGTCGCGCATGACCTCGTAGATGCTGCGCGCTCCGGGAAGATCGGCGGTGCGCTTCGTCGGCGTGCAGCCGCGCTCGTTTTCCGAAAGTCCGCGATCGACGCTTTTCATTTCGAAGCCGAGATCAAGCGCCATGTACTTCTGCGCGTCGAGCGGCAGCAGTTCCTTCTCGCCCCGCAGCCACGCGCGCATCCAGTCGACGCTGCCCTGCTCGGTCGCCTCGGTCCAGCCGTGCAGTCCCGGCGCGGCGTTGAGCGCGTAATGGCCGGACGCGCCGATTTTCGCGGCGACGTCCTCAACCGTGCGCATAAGCCTGCACGTCCCGTAATAGGTGAACATGTCGGAATACTTCGCGGTGACGGCGACCTTGGTGTCGGGGATGAGCACATAACCGGTGTGGTTCAAGCCGAACGCAAGCTGCCCGAAAATGTTCTGCTCGGCATCCTGCGGTCCCATGTGTTCGCAGAGCGAGGTGAGCGTCGTCAGGTAACAGCTCGGCGCCGTCGCCTTGAGACGGTGATCCACCGCCGTCATGAGCGCGGTCATCGTGCCGCCGCCGGACTGTCCCATGAAACCCACGCGCTCCGGATCGACCTCGCCGCGGCTCATCGCGTAGTCGACTGCGCGCATGCCGTCCCACACGCGAAGCTGCGCCATCGAGCCTCCCAGCAGCGCCGCCCTGAGACCGATCTGATTGTGATCCATGGTCGAGCCGCGCGGACAGACCCGGCGCTCCCCCTGCTCGTAAGGATCGTACATGAGCGCGACGAAACCGGCCTTCACCGCAAGCACGCAGGCGCGCAGATACGTGTCGCAGTCCTTGCCTTCCTCGGCATGGCCGCAACTCATGACCACCGCCGGATAGGGAGCTTTGAATTTCGCGTCGTCCGGGATGAAAAGATTCGCCGTCACAAAAATGCCCGGCATCGATTCGAAAGCGAGCTGCTCGATGCGGTAGCCGTCACGCCTGTGCACCTTGAAAATCCGCGGCCTGAGCGGCGTACGCTCCGGAAGTCCGCCCATCGCGGCGATCATCTTCGCGTGAAGATCTTTGCGGTGGCGGTCGTAGGATGCGCGGTCTTCAAGCGCCAGCCATGCGCGATCGGCCGCGGCATCGAGCTTTTCGAGCTCGTTGAACACCGTGACGTAGGAACTTATATTCTGGGCGTTCGGACCGAGTTTCCTCTCCAGCGCTTCGTTCAACGTCGCCGCCGACGCGCAAGACGCGACCGCAAAAGCGGCTACCGTCACCATAGATTTATGCATATGACCTCCTCTTGATTTGAACCACGATCAGTATCCGTATTTTCCGTCGACCAGAACGACCTTCGCGGAGATTCCGGTCGGCCTGCGGTCGAAAATCGCCGTGACCTTGCAGATCCGGTCGGGCGAATCGCAATCGGCGCACTTCCCCGTTTCGGCGCACGGGGTGCGCTTGCCGAGGCGGCGGCAGTTCGGCGGACAGGCCTCGCGCCTGATGCGCTCCACCGCCGCGTCGATTCCGCCCTCGACGATTTTGTTGCGGCCGATCACGTACACGACCCGCCGCGGTCCGCCGATCGACGCGGCGACGCGGTTTCCGCGCCCGTCGATATTGACGATCCGTCCGTCGGCAGTGAGCGCATTGGCGCTGAGCAGAAACAGATCCGCGTCGCAATGGCGTTCGGCGACCTTCGCTCCGGAGGAAGCGACGGCTTCGCGCACGCCGATCTCCTTGAGAGTCTCGCTGCCTCCCCAGCCGACGCTCTCCGCCGCTGCGACCTCCTCCATCACAAGCGAAAGCGCCTCTTCGGCGGTGGCGGCCACCTCCGCCTCAAACCCGCGCCGTCTGAGCGCCTCTGCGGTTTTTTCCAGCATATTTCCCTCCTTTAGGTTCTCAGGTCAGAAACTCCATCGCCAGCGCGATCACCGCCGGCATCGTGACCATGCTCATTAGAGTCGTCCCGCAGACGATTCCGACCGACATATCGACATCGCGGCGGAACTTCGCCGCGAACATGGTAACCATCGCCGCCGCCGGCGCCGAAGACGGAATGACGACGGCAAGCATCATCTCGCGGTCGAGCGAATGCCGCCACGGCCACATCGCGGCCGTCACCGCGAGCGGGCAGAAAACAAGCCGCAACGCGGACGCGAGATGCGCCATCGGCGAGCGCGCTACCGTCGCGAGTCTGGCGCCCGCGAGATAATAACCGGTGACGATCATCGCCAGCGGAGTATTGAGATCGGCGAGCATCGAAACCGGTTTGCCGATGAATTCCGGCAACTCCACCGACAGGAAAAAAAGCGGCAGTCCGACCGCCACGCCAACGGTGCCGGGATTGACGATCATCATACGGCGATCAGCCTTCCCTCCCATGACCGAAAGTCCCCAGCTCCACATGAGCAGATTGAACACGACGACGTAAACCACCCCGAAAAACACTCCTTCATCGCCGAGGATCGCCTGTTCGAGCGGAATGCCCATGAAACCGGCGTTTGAAAAGACTCCCGCCACCTTGAGCACAGGAAGCGTGTCGGCGCTGCGGTGCCGGACAGCGGCAGCGACGACGGCGATCATCGCGAAATGCGCGGCGAGAGCGAAACCGAACGCGATCGCGAGCGAGCGGAGCATCGCCGGTTCGAACGGGCGCTGGAACACGTCCACCATGAGGCACGGAGTCACTATCAGAAGAAGCACGTTCACCATGCCCTTCACGGACGCTTCGTCGACAAGCTTCGTCCAACGGCATACCGCCCCCACGCCCATAAGCGCGAAGAGTATCCCGACCTGCCCGGCAACGGTTAAAAAGTTTTCCATCGTATTCCGCGTTGATTTTCCGGAAAAATCTTCCGGAGAAAATGGCGGGCCTGGCGGGACTCGAACCCACTACCCACTGCTTAGAAGGCAGTTGCTCTGTCCAGATGAGCTACAGGCCCTTGCGTCTTGTCGACACCCTTTTTTTGCCGAAAGAACGGCGAAAATTATATCATCTTTATGCGATGACGGTCAACCGACACTGAAGCGTATCCACCATTCGAAAGGATCTTTCGAACATCAGCGCCAGCCCTGCGCTATGCAAGGGCAAGTGCGGATGCGACGACAACCAGCAAAAACGCCAGAAAGCGTCGGCGGTGCGACGCTTTCGCGTCCGGCGGCGGCTCACCGGCGCCGACATCCTTGCTGATGATCCGTCGGATTCCGCGCAGCGCGAGCGGCAGACGCCCGGGCGGGGTCGCCAAACACGCCGCCGTCACCAGAAGCGCGATGACGGCGACAACGCGTATGAACTCAAAGTGCATCAGTTGTTGAGCTCCGTGTAATTACGGCCGTCGAAAGCGTAATCCTTGCCCTGGCAGAGCCACTCCGTAAGCTGCCTGAGCTGCCCTTCGTTGACTTGCGGATTCTTGACATTCCCCGAATACGGAATGCGCAGCTTTTCCACGTGTCCGTCGGCGAACGCGACATGGGCGAACAGGTTCCGCCCGCTTATGTGGTTAGGACCGATAATCTCGTTTTTCGAATACTGCAGAACCGAATCGGTATCGGTGGTGCCGCTTTCGCCGTCGGGCTGCCACGACGTATTGTTCATGAACGGCACCTCCGAAAAAAGAAGTATTTTGTCCGCCTTCTCAAGTCTTCCGTACCACTTGCAGTTTCCGCCGGTCGAATAGGACCTTGCACCTTCTGAAGTATCCCAGCCGAAATACTCGTTCATAAGATAGCTCCAATGCGGCCGGCCGCTCTTGCCGCGGCGCTTCACGTGCTGCGGACACACGTAGGTCTGACGGTTGCGCGCCACATACACCCAGAGACACCCGTTCGTGAGCGCGTGAGCAGCCTTGTCATCATCCTCCGAGAACATACCGATAATTGCATTCGCGGAATGGGATGTCGAGGGATATTTGCCTTCCGTGTCAAGACTGATCCAACCCGGACGGTCCCGATACTTCTTCTCCACATTCCTCACTCCTCTGGAAGTATCCATCTCCAGGGTTTCAATGGAACCGGCATTGGGATAGCGGTCGTTCTTCATGCCGTAAGTCTGGCAGGCGTTGGCGAGATTCTTCATGTTCGAAAGGCACCGCGCCGCCCGGGCGGAATCGCTGCCGCCCGAGAACACCCCCATCAGAACTCCCGCGAGAATGCCGATGATGCCGATTACGACGAGAAGCTCAACGAGCGAAAATCCCTTTTTCATAAAACCTCTTGATTTGGATTAATCGAACTGACGGTAGAAAAGTATGCGCGTGCGGTGCGGTCGGTCGGGATTGGCCGCATCGATCGTCGGATCTCGCCAGACGAGCGCCACGGCGCGCGCGCCTAACTGCGGCGGCGTCTGCCCCTGCGCTCCGCCGCCCATCATCAGCGGCTCGGCCCTCACGAACACCAGAAACAGCTGCTGCTTGACGGCGAACGATTCCTTCCAGTAGCCGTAAAGGTACTTGCGGTCCACATCCCAAAGATCGACGGTCTGCCCTTCAAAATTCGCTCCCGCCAAATCAGAATTGGCACCGGCCCAGTC
Source organism: Kiritimatiellia bacterium (assembly GCA_017508315.1). Lineage (GTDB taxonomy): Bacteria > Verrucomicrobiota > Kiritimatiellia > RFP12 > UBA1067 > UBA1067. Next base: position 9,526 of record JAFVZE010000003.1, read on the forward strand.
GAGATTGTCGAACGCCGCCTGCCAGTTGCCGTCGACCGCCCCCCTTGCGGCGGTCTTGATCTGGTTGGCGACAAGTTCGAGATCCTTCCAGTCGAATCGCGATTCCGACGGACCCATTTCATTGAAACAGTAGTTTTTGACGAAATTATCGACCTTGCGGTCGCTCTGGCTGAGTGCATTGGGAGCCGTGTCATTGGTGGATGCGACCATCCAGTTGTAAGGCGAATTGGCGAGCGCGGCCATAATTATCGGCGTTGACGACGAATAGGGATTGACCCTGAGGCCGTTGCCCTCGCTGTTGAATCCCACGCCCTCGAAATCGTCGCGGGAGAGTCCGTTCTGCCCGAACGGACGGTAGGTGCGCCAGGCGAGGGCGTTATTGGCGGTATCGTTGAAAGTGGCCGCGAATTGGGTCTGCCCGCTCAATCTCTGCATGTCGCCGTAATAGGTATTGTTCCCCGACCCCTGCAGATCGGTAAGCCGCGGCAGAAACGCCAGTTCATAGACGCTCTGCAGATACCCCATATCGCTCGTCGCCATGAAAATATCGCGGTCGCGGCCGTTCTGTCCGCGCTGGCAGTTGTCGAGCCATCCCTGCTTGGAGAACGAGCCCGGCATCTTGAACCAGTGTTCGGGCGCGTAATTGTAGCGCGGATCGGCGACCATAACCGCCGTGGATCCGATCCCGACGTCCACCCCCTGAGCCGAGAGATCTCCTTTGAGTTCGTCAAGCGAATACTTGAATCTCGAGCCCGTGAACTTCATAAGCGGATAGGGATTGCCGCACACATCCTTGAGGAACATTCCGACCGGAGTCGAAAAACTGTTCATGCCGTTCAGCTCATCATCATCCCGCATGCAGGCGGGGACCATATCCACAAACTTGTTGTTGGAATTTTTGACGCGGATCCAGACGCACGCCTGGAGAGCGACTTCCTCTCCTCCCGCATTCTTGACGATATTGAGAAACGAACCGTCCTGCTGATAGCTCGTATTTACGGCGCCGTTGGCATCAAGCGGCGGCAAGCCGCAATGCGCATATTCCGGCGGCGTTTCTTCCGGCTTCTCTTTGGGCAGCCAATCGTAAACCCCGTCGCTGATTTCGGTATACGTCTGCTCCCAGCGGTAGCGCACGATCACTATGTCGTTGGCCTGAAACCAGGCCGCGATCGGTCCTGCGCCGTGATTCAGATCGAAATCGAACTCGCGAAGCGCGCTCTCCTCGTCTTTAACCCCGGAAGGACGCCAGGACTGTTTCGTAAAAGGAACAGTGACGACTCCCGGAGCGGACAGACCCGGCTGCTGGATGTCGGGCGCGACTCCGACATGAAGAACATCGTTGCCGCCGGTACGGAATGTGAGATTGGGATTGGAAAGGAAGAACGAGAGCCGGCCGTCGATCTCAAAACTGCCGTTGGCATCCTCGTCGCGCAGGAAGGGAAACGACAGCAGCGCCTTCACCTTGCCGCCCATGAATGCCGAAGTGAGCGACGCGGGATCGACCTTGAAGGTGAGCGTCTCGATCACGCTGCGCTTGGAACCTGCGGTCGGATTCGGAGTGTCCTTGGGTTCATACTCCTGCGCCGTGTTCTGCACGATTTTGAAAGTACCCTGTCCGAGCGTGGTCTCGACGGCGCAGACCATCGGAACGCGCTCCACGGTCGGAAGCGCCAGCGACACGGGTACGCTGTCCTCGTCGAGATAATCCCAAAGCTGAATCTTCCCGACGCCGCAGACGGATTCGCGCAGACGCGTTGCCCCTTTCGACTCGTACATGTACGGCGTCATCACCGTACTGGCGGCGGACTCGAGCGCCGCGGAATCGAACGGCTGATTCTCCTCGTCGCAGAGGCTGTAGTCGTTGTCCTCCTCCTTTTCCGCCGACGATGAGCGCGGGAAATAACTGTCGGTCACGAACGCCATCGAGCGCATCATATTGCTGTCTTCGCCGGTCATGCTCGTGACGAAATCGCTGCCGCCGCCGGATTCGAGATAGCGGCAGAACGGCGAAACGACTTTGCTGGGCTTGGAGTAATTGATCGCCAGATTAAGGTCGGCAAGCGAAGTGAACGGCACCTTGCTTGTATCATGCGGCTTTTGCGGGTCGTAATACCGAGCGACGAACGTATCCCATACCGACGGATCGGTCGCGAATCCAGTATGCTGCTCGTTCTCGAAGATGTGCGCGAGCGAAATCCTGCCGCGGTCCGACGAATCGCGGGCGACGGCGGCGCGAATACGGTTCACGTCGAAATGGTCGGAAACGTCGATCGCCGAGAAAGCGTAACGGCCGGAATCGAAGCCGAGCGTCTTCCACACCGCGGCGGAACTGCGGCGCGAGAAATAGCGCGCCTCGTTGATGAGCGCCGGCGGAATGTAGGCAAGGCCTTCCATCGTCAGCGTGGACACCGTATCTTCCGCATCCACAAGCAGATTGGTACCGATAAAGCAGTGGTTGTACCAATAATTGCGCTGCCGGTAAGCACCGGTTTTACGCGGGAAAGGATAACCTGCCGTCCCGACTCCGGGATGCGGGTTGTTGCCGATCGAGACGTCGATGAGGTCGATCGCTTCGGCAAGCGCCGCCTTTGCAAGATGACGCGAAGTCGAAGTGCGCAGAAGATAGGAGCTCGGCAGACGCGAATAGCGCATGTACGCCGAAAACGCGACGGCGCTGATCACCATAAAGGCGATCATGCCGAGAACCACCAGGAGCGCCGAGCCTTTTTTCATCGTTCGCCCTCCGATACACGGTAGAAATTGGGAAGATAGTAACCCGTCTGCATTGAACCGGTCACGGTTTTCAGCTTGAGCGACGCATTGCCTTCGCGGATGGTAATCTTATACGGAGTTCCCCACGGATCCATCATGCTGCCGCCGCCGGAAAGCGACGCCTGCAGGAGAACCGGAATCTGTCCGCCCTGTTCGGCGCTGCCGCCGTCACCCAAAAGGAAGCCGAGCGAACTGCGGTTGCAGTCGGCATCGGTCATCGTAGGAAGTTCGCCGCGGAAATTCTCGTAGGCGAGAACCGCCTGCGAGACGATCTTAACCTCGCTCGTCGCCTTCTGCACCCGCGCACGCATACGCGCCGACTGCACCGAAGTCGTAAGCGCGCCTAAGATGACCGCGATCATTCCGACCACGACCAGCAGCTCGACCAAAGTAAAACCTCGCTTAATCGAATACATCGGGGTTGCTCCAAACGTCATCGTAATCTCCGAACACCCGGTTGGGGCCGGCGCTCATCACATTTACCGTGTAACTCTTGATGCTGCCGGTCTTTTTGGCGTTGCCGACGGAGATAAGATCGAAATCGCTCGGCTTGGTGTTGTTCGGATTCAGTTTCTGCCGCAGAATGTTGGCGCGGTACTTGCCGCCGTCCTCGTTCATGACCTGCGAGCCGGGCGCGTCGCAGGCGCGGTCGCGGAGCTTGCCCTGCCGGTCCCAAAGCCCGACATGGCGATAGACCTCGTTGCCGTGAATAAAAGCGTTGTCGGCCTCTTCCCGCACCTCGGCCATGTTGTCGCGGATATCGTCCATATCGACGACACCTGCCACTCCCGTGCGCCAGGCTATCGACGACTGATTGAAAATCATCGTCAAAATCGTCACAAGCATTCCTAAAAGAAGGGATGCGACCAACAATTCAATTATGGTAAAGCCTTTTCTCATTTGTCCGGCAATCCTTGAAACCTGACTTCGGTGAAAAAGAGCGGCATACCGAGAAGCTGCCCGGGCATTTCCGTTTTAACCGCCCTGAAGGCGATACGCACGATCGCGGAATCCTCGTCGTGCAGAACGACGAGACCGCAGCTCATCCCGGTACCGTTGAGCGCCGCCGACGGGAACGACGTGTCTCCGTCGTAAGCGCCATCAGGGAAGTAGCGGATGTCGCCCATGACCGACGCGAACACGGTCTGCGCCTTCTCTTGCGGATCCTTACTGACGATTCCGCTGCTGTCGAAATAATCTGCCCATCCGCGGTCGGGATAATTCTCCAACTGCCTGAACGTGCTCCATTTGACGTTTGTCGCCGAAAGCGCCATCACCAGAGGCGACATCACGCTGTCGGCAAGAGCGGTAGCCGCCACATCCTCGCGGCTCTGGCGGTTCTCGCGGAAGCCGAACGCGTACAAGCCGACGATCGAAAGGATGCCGCCTGCCATAATGAGCATGGCAAGATTCACCTCAATAAGCGTAAATGCCTTCTTCATCGTTTAGAGATCCTGCGTCGGGTTGTCGGACTGTCCGACGGTGAATGCCGAAAGACTTCCGCTCTGCCCCGGCCTTAGATTTGAAACTGAAACGGAAGTACGGCTCCCGGTTCCGCCTTGAGCGCCGCTGCCGGAATTGTACCCGACATCAAAGACCAAGGTTCCCGCCTCGCGGACCGGGTCTTTGGAAGTTGTGGAGTATGCCGAGCCGAAGATGTAATTGTGCGGAAGCTCGATACGGGCGAATTCAAAACCGTACGCCATACCCGGCTCCCATGTGACTCCGCCGGCGTTTTCCAGCATAAAAGCGTAGGTTACGATTTTCCCGTCGCCGGAATTCCCTTCCATAACCCCGTTTTCGGTTGAAAGATACAACGGCGTCATCTCCTTCTTGAACACCTTGCCGGAAACCACCGAGCGGCGGAGCGCCGAACTGCTCTCCAAGTCGGACAAATTGTCGACCGGATAGAGATACATGGTATTTTCGTCGCTGCTGCTGTTTTCTTCGTCATCCGTCTGATACGTAAGCTGCAGATCGGCGAACTCGTCGTAAAGGTACTGACCCTGAACCTGGCTGATACGCCCGTAGCGGCGCACCGCCACGGCCTTGCCCACCACGATTTCGTTGTCGGTGTCGGTCGATTCGCGGATCGTCTCGTTCCAGAAATAGATCACGGTCGGCTGCCGGTCGATCTGGGCGCGCTGATATGCCGCACGGACGAACGAATTCACATTCTCCATCACGCCGCGGTCGGCCATGCCGCGCTGCATGGCGCGGTATCCGCCGACGGAGACCGTGCCGAGAAGACCCATGATCCCCACGACAACTAAGAGTTCTACGAGTGTGAAGGCTTTTCTCATCGTCACCTCTGTCTTGAAACCTTCAATTGGTCGGCGGAAATCGAATACGTCATCTTGAAGCGCAGGAACGCTCCGGTCGACGGGTCGGGATAGCCGAAATACATCTCCGCCGTCTTCATTTTTCTGGGGTGCTGCTTCGTGCCTCGCACCGCGCTCATGAAATCAAGCCCGACCGCCCCGCGGTTGACCTTGTTCCCGCTCAGTTCCCCGTCAGAACGCGAAACCCAAAGACCGGAAACGTCGATAATCGTATTGCCCTTCTTCGCCTCGTCGACAAGCGCTTTCACGCACTGGCGCACCTCGCTGCCGGTAAGGACATACACGTTGTCGTCGGAATTGTCGTTGGCGCCTTCCTGATTGCTGCCGCCCTTGCCGTTGAACGATATCGGCCACTCGTCGTTCTGGGCGTAATAGACGGCGAGCCCCGACTGCACGAGCGTGCAGAGCGCATCCGCCCGACGGCTGCGCGAAGCCTTCATCGACTCCGAGGCGGCGGTCGTCACGATCCCCATCAGGACCGCGATGATCCCGATCACCATGAGAAGTTCGACTATGGTGAAACCTTTTTTCATCATTTCACGTTTTTCGTCTGTCCCGGCGTCCAGCTGTAGACGTCGTCGTTCTTGCCGCTTTTTCCGCCGCCGGCGTACGGATAGGGCGCGACGAAACCGTCCTTGCCGCCGCACCAGACGATGGCGGTTGCGCGCACGTCTATCGTCTGATTGCCGACGCTTGCGCCTTGAATTATCCCGTCGCCGTCGAGATCGAGCGCATAATGGAGAATATGATCCCGAACCGTCATCTGTCCGCCCTGCGTGCTCGCGCTTACGACGTCGGAAAGCGAGGCCGAAGCTCCCTTGCGCTTCAGGAGCGATGTCGCCCACGGCGATACGACGCCGAAGCGGTCGAGACCGATTAGCTTGCCTCCCTTGGCGCTGAGCGAAAGATACTTCGTCGAACCGGCCACGAACGCGTATGCCGCTTCCGCGTCAAGCTGGCCGTCGCTCGCGCCGTTCTTCGCCAAGCGCTTCGGCCATGCCCCCTCCTGCTGGAACATGACGGTAAGCGCCGTCGCCACGTTGGAGACGAGCTCCTGGCATTTAGCCCTCTCGGCGGTTCTGGTCATCGCGGAAAATCCTCCGATGGAGGCGCCCACCAGCACGGCGATGATGCCGATTACGACCAACATTTCGATAAGTGTGAAACCTTTTTTCATATTCAGTTGCTCATGCTTACTATGTCGTCTTCAACCCACAGCCCGATGCACTCGTTCGCCTGCGATCCGAGCGAATCGCGCGAGACCCACGGCGGAAAGGTCCGCTTGTTGGGTCCGGCCGACCAAAGAACGTAACTCTGGTAGGGAGCGGGAGAATAGTAGTAGAACTCGCGATCCCAACCGTCGAGAATGGTAACGCCGTCAAGAACGTACTGACCGGAAGTGGAATCGTTGTCGAATCCTCCGGGAGAATAAACCTCGAAATCCGTGTTTCCGGGACGCAGTTCCGGCGTCCCCGTCGTTATTTGAACGCCAAAAAGTTTAATCTGGCGGTTCCCGGAGCAGACACCTTCGAGATTCGGCATCCAACGCGAACAAACCGCCTGCGAAGGAATATTGGCGACACGCGCGAGGTCGGTTCCCTTGTCGCTTACCGCCTTGTCGCGCAGCGACTGCCAGTTGTTGTAGGTCTGCCCGGTCAAGGGGTCGGCGGGAAGCGAATTGTTGCCGGTCCACTGCGCGTAATCCTCGTAAAGCTCCTCGGCGGAATTCATCATCACGAGATAACGCGGCAGAAGATAACTCATGAGACCGAACTTGAAGAGCTGGATTTCGCGCCAGTCGGTCTCATCCATATTCTGCGCGTGGCGGCCGCGGTTGTTGGACACCCCGTCGTCAAAACCGGCGCTGAAAACCTTTTTCTTGTCTTCGCTGAGATTCGACGGCGGATTGGATTGGAGGTCCTGGGAAATGGCGTCAACGAAATCGCGATATCCCTCCGGATACGGAAAGCGGCAGTCGACCGGCTGCGCTTTGCACGCCGCTTCGACCTTCTGCCAGTCCCGCTGCTCGGCGTCCGAATCTTCGCCGTTTCTGCGGTTTGCGGCCCAACTCCAGTTGAGATCCTCCTCTTCACCGTCGACATTCTGAATGCCGTGGGAAGATACCGAAAGCTTGTAGTTGCGCGAACCGTGGAGTTTGACCGGCGGATAAGTCCCGAACGCGGCGTAATACCCTGAAAGGCAGTTCTCGAGCCGCTGGAGATGAGCGACCGTCTCGTTGCGGTCGGCGCTCGTTCCGCCGATCGACCCCAGCCGGAAAGTGATCGCCATCAAGGTGACGAGCACCGTCACCACGATGAGCATTTCGACCAATGTGAAGCCTTTTTTCATGGGTTTCTTATCAGCCGCCCGCGCCCGAGACGGACGAAATGATCTTGATCATGGGCAGGAACATGGCGATGACGATCGTACCGACCACCACGGCAAGAACGATGATGAGCGCAGGTTCGATCGCGGCGGTCATGCCGGCGACGGCGTTGTCGACCTCGTCGTCGTAGGTGTTGGCGATACGCGTGAGCATATCGGCCAGGGCGCCTGTCTCTTCGCCGACTTCGACCATCGAAACGACCATCGGCGGAAACACCCAGCACTGGCTCAAAGGCTGCGTCATCGATTCACCTTCCTTCACCGAATCGTGGATGCGCTGAATGGCGTCGGAGACGACGCGGTTGCCGGTCGTGTCGCGCACGATGGTGAGCGACTGCAGAATCGGAACGCCGGAGGAAAGGAGCGTGCCGAGCGTGCGCGTCATGCGCGAGACGGCGCTGCGCTGGGCGAGAGTTCCCATGACCGGGACTTTAAGGCGCATAACGTCGTAGAAATGCGCCCCGCCTTTAGTCTTGCCGATCACCTTGAAGATGACCACCATAGCGGCGACGAAAAGCAGAATCTGCAGACCGTTGTGCTGCATGAATTCCGAAGCCTGGATGACCGCCTCGGTGATCGGAGGCAGCGCCGCGCCGCCGAGCATGTCGTTGAAGACCTGCTTGAACTTGGGGATCACCATAACGAGCAGGAAGGAGGTGATGCCCACGGCGGCCACGAGAACGACGATCGGGTAGATCATCGCGCCTTTAACCTTGTTTTTGATCTTCTCGCTCTTTTCGGCGAATTCGGCCAGACGCCCCAGAACGACTTCCAGAACACCGCCCGCTTCGCCGGCCTTGACCATGTTGACGTAAAGGTTATCGAAGATTTTCGGATACTGGGTGAGCGACTCGGAGAACGTGCCGCCGGCGGCGATGTTCTCGGAGATGCCGTCGAGTGCCTCCTTCATCTGCGGATCCTTCATCTGGCGCTTCAGAACCTCGATGCCGCGCATCAGGGGGAGACCGGCGTTGACGAGGGTGGCGAGCTGGCGGGTGAACTGGGTGAGAATCTTGGTCTTCACCTTGCCCTTCATCCACGAAGGAAGCTTGATGTCGATCTTGATATCCCTGTTGAGTCCGCTCTTCTTCGCCGCAGGTTTCGCGGCCTTCGCCTTGGGCGCGGCCCTGCCCGCGGGAGCGGAAGTGCCTTTCACCTCACCGAGCGCGGTCGGCAGCAGCCCCTTGGCGCGCACCGCCGAAATGGCCGCATTGCGGTCCGCCGCTTCCACGGTGCCGCGCGTCTCGTTTCCCGCCGAATCTTTAGCGATATACTGGAAAGTCGCCATCAATAATCCTCCAATCGAATTTCACACGACATTATACTAAAACATCATCGATCCGTGCAACCGAGCCGGAATAAATGGTATAATTGCGGGTAATGAAAAAGATAGCGGTATTGATGGGCGGCAGATCGAACGAACGCGAAGTTTCGCTCGAGTCCGGCAGGAACGTGGCGAAGGCTCTCGGCAGTCTCGGCAAATATGAGGTCGTGGAGGTCGACGTAACCGAAGACAACCTTGACGGCATGCCCGAGGACGTGGACGCCGTCTATATCGCCCTTCACGGAGGTTGGGGCGAAAACGGCGGAGTGCAGACGGCGCTGAACGCGCTGAAAATCCCCTACACCGGCCCGGGCGCAAGAGCCTCGCGCATCGCGATGGACAAGATCAAAACCAAGATGGTTCTGGAGATGAAAAACATCCCGACGCCCGCCTGGGGCATCGCCTCGGTCGGCACGCCGGTCTCTCCGCTGCCGCTGCCGGTCGTCGTCAAACCGCCGTGCGACGGTTCGTCGTTCGGAATATCGAAAGTATCCTCCCCCGACGAGTGGCCGGGCGCCCTCGAAGCGGCCGAACGCGCAAAGCCGCCGCGCGGAGAAGACCGCGCCGAAGCCCGGACCGACGACCAGATTTTGGTGGAGGAATTCATCCACGGCCGCGAAATGACCGTCGCCGTGGTTGCGGGCAAGGCATGGCCGGCGATCGAGATCGTCGCCAGGGACGGCTGGTACGGATTTGAAGAAAAGTACCGCTCGGACGAAACCCGGTACCGGTTCCTTGAAAAAGGAGAACTTTCGGACAAACTCGGAAAACTCGCCGAAGAGGCGTGCGCCGCCGTCGGCTGCCGGGGGATCGCCAGAGTGGATTTCCGCGTCTCCCCGCTCGGGCGCTGCTATGTGCTGGAGCTCAACACCTCTCCGGGCTTCACCGCCCATTCGCTCGTACCCAAAGCCGGAATGGAAACCGGCCTCACCTTCGCCCAGGTCTGCGACACCATCCTGCAAACCGCCGATTTCGACAGATGAAACCCAACAAGATAACGCGCGACAACCGCAAACGCGCCGTCGCCGTCGCCGGCGTCGCCGTCACGGCCGTCGTGATCGTGGCGCTGATGGTCTGCTTCGAGAAACTGCGCGGCGTCTGGCTGGAACAGTGCCGGATCCGCGATGTCGCGGAACAGGTGTCCATAACTTCGGGGAAAATGGTGAAGGCCGACATCCTCGCATGGGAATTCGGACTTACCAACGGAGCCAACCTCGCGCTCATCGACTTCAAGAAGCGCCGCGCGGAGATTCTGCGCAAAATCCCGAACCTCCGTTCCGTCACCGTCTCGCGCCGGCTGCCGGACAAGGTGACCATCACCACCGAAGAGCGCACTCCCATCGCCCAGCTCAACTACCGCGGACGCAAATCGACGACCGGCAAGGTGGTCGACGCCGACGGCGTCGTGTTCATCTGCCAGCGCGGCACCCGGATGCTGCCGGTGATCCGCGAAGCGCAGGCGCCCGGCACCGCCTCCGGCTCGACGCTCTCCGGACGCGCCCTCGCGGCGCTGCGCCTGATAGAAGTGTGCAGACAGGCCGAATTCATAGAGCTTGCCGTCCAGGAGGTCGACACTTCGAAGCGCGACTACCTCATGGCCACGCTCGGAAACTATTCGCGGGCAAAAATCGCGTGGGAGGGCTTCGCGTCCGACGGCGCGGAGAAACGCAAAGACATCGAACGCCAGCTGACGCTGCTGCTCAAAGCCATCCGTTCCCGGGTCGCCGCCGGAACCGTGATCTGGAACGCCACCGACACTTCAAAACCGGGCCGCATATACGCCGACACCAAAGGAACCCTCTGACCCATGAACAACATCTACGCGGCGCTCGAAATCGGAACCACCAGAACCGTGCTCGCCATCGGCGAGGCGGAAACCGGCGGCCGGCTCAAGGTGACCTGCCACGCGGAGATACCTTCCGCCGGCGTGCGGAAAAGCCAGATTCTCGACATCAACCAGGTGACGCAGTCGATAAAGGCGGTTCTGCACGAGATTGAGAAAAAACAGGACGAGACCGGCTCGAAAATCACCATCGGCAACGCCTTTCTGGTGATCTCCGGCCAGCACATAAAAGCCACTCCCGCCCAGGGGACGGCGCTCGTCGAAGGCTCCAAGGTCGGAACCGACGAAATCAACGAAGTGCTCCGCGCCTCCAGATCGATGCCCATCCCGCGCGACCGTGAACTGCTCGACATCGTCGATCAGGACTACATGCTCGACAACCTCGGCGGCATCGCCACCCCGAAAGGCATGTCAGGGCGCGTGCTCAAACTCAACAGCCTGCAGATACACGCCGACCGCAACCGCATCCAGGACGCCAGAACCGCCGCGGACTCCGCCCATCTTGAAATCCGCGAGCCGCTCTTCGCGGCGACCTGCGCGGCCGAAGCCGTGCTCGAGGATCACGAGCGCAAAAACGGAGTTCTCGTTCTGGACATCGGCGGCGGCTCGACCGGATATGCCGTCTATTCGGACGGCTACCTCGTCTCCACCGGAGTGATCGGCGTCGGCGGGGACCACGTCACCAACGACATCGCCCACGCCTTCCAGACCACCAACTCCCAGGCCGAAGGCATGAAAACCAACGCCGCGAGCGCGATTTTGAGCAGCGCCGCCGGAGAGTCCGCCCGCATCAGGGTGGAGCAGGGAGAAAACACGCTCATGGACACGCGCACCGTCTCGCGCAGAGCGCTCGACACCATCGTCAACGCCCGGCTGATGGAGCTTTTCACCGTCATCCGGGAAACCCTCGAAGATCAGGATCTTCTGCACCGTCTCCACGCCGGCGCGGTTCTTACCGGCGGCGGTTCGCGGATGCGCGACATCGACATCCTCGCACAGCAGGTGCTCGGAATGAACGTGCGCCACGGCCGTCCCGTCCATGTCGACGGAATCGACGGCGAGGATTTCCCGCCCGCGTACTCCGCGATCTCCGGAGCGCTCCTCTACGCCCACCGCAATTACGAGGAGAAGTCGATTCTCGACGGTCTCTTCGGGAGGTTCTTCAAATGAGCGAATCTTCTCCCATGCTTCTGATCGGGGTCGGCACCGCCGGCTCGATGATGGCCAGAGGCGTAAGCCGCGCCTTCGGCGAAGGCCTGCGATACATCCTCTCCGACACCGACGCGGCCTCCGGCAGCGGCGGCGACACCTTCGTTCTCATCGGCGGGGACCGCCTCTCGGGACGCGGGGCCGGCGGCGACATCGTCGCCGGGCGGCTCGCCGCCGAAGACTCGGTAAAAAGTTTCGACGAGCACATCGAAGGCGTCCGTCTGGCGGTCGTCGTGACCGCGCTGGGCGGCGGCACCGGCGGCGGCGCGACGCTTGAAATCGTCAAGCACCTCTCCGAACGCGGCATTCCGTCGGTGGTGTTCGCCACCACCCCCTTCTCCTTCGAAGGCGAAGACCGGCACCGCAACGCCCGCGGCATAATGGCGATGATCGAAGACGTCGCCAATTCCACCTTTTTCATCCAGCTCGACAAGCTCATCGCCGGCGCCGACGTGATGGACGAAGCGATGCGCAGGGCGGTCGACACCGTCGCCTCGGGCGTGACCCTGTTCTGGCGTCTGGTCGAGAAGCCCGGCTACATCCGGCTCGACACCGAACGCCTGCGCCACATTCTCGCCGACTCCGGTCGCGGAAGATTCGCCGCCGTCACCGTGCAGGGCCCCAACCGCGCCGCCGACGCCGTCGACATGCTCATCCGCTCGGAAATGCTCGCGGCGGCCTCCGGCCCGGTAAACACGATTCTCTGCGGAGTGCTCGCCGGCGAAGATCTGCGCCTGAGCGAAATCAGCGTGATCGCCGACGGCCTGCGCGGCGCTTTCGGCGAACGCCACGCCTTCGAGCTGGCGACCGTCAACGACGAGGCGACATTCTGCGGACGGCTCTCGGTGGTGGCGATGCTTTTCGAATCCGGCAAAAAGGCGGGCGCCGAAAACCTCGGAGGCGTGATGAGCGGACGGCGCAAAAAGCCGAAAGGACCGCTCGGGACCGGACCCACCGGACGCGGACGGTTCAAGAACGCCGAACCGACCATCTGGAACGGCGAGGACCTCGACATCCCGACCTTCATCCGCCGCAGCATCAATCTCGATTTCTGATGAGCGCGAGAGACGGACACATACGGGTTCTTCCGTTGCACGTGGCGAACAAAATCGCCGCGGGCGAGGTTGTCGAACGCCCGGCCTCGGTCGTCAAGGAACTGGTGGAGAACGCCATCGACGCCAAAGCCGCCAACGTGAAGATCTCGATCGTCCAGGGCGGACGCAAACTCGTCGCCGTCCAGGACGACGGCTCGGCCATGACCCGAGAGGACGCGCTGCTGTCCCTTGAGCGCCAGGCGACCTCGAAGATTCTTGACGTCGACGACATCGAAAAGATCGACACGCTCGGATTTCGCGGCGAAGCGATACCTTCGATAGCCTCGGTGTCGCGATTCTCCATCGTGACCCGCCGCCGTGACAGCGACGAAGGGACTCTCGTCAAGGTCGATGCCGGAACGGTCGTCGAAACCCGTTCGGCCGGATGTCCGCCCGGAACGCTCGTGGAGGTCAGGGATCTTTTCTGCAACGTGCCGGCGCGGCGGAAGTTTCTGCGCTCGTGCGCGACCGAAGAGGGCCATGTCAAGACGATCTTCACCGTGCACGCGCTTTCGCACCCGTCCATCGGCTTCACTCTCAGCATCGACGGCCGAGAGCTGTACCGTCTCGCTCCGGCGGAGACGGCGGCGCAGCGGGTGCTTGAACTGTTCGGCAAACCGTTCATGGACAGCCTGCTGCCGGCGGAAGCGCGGTGCGAACAGATTTCGGTGACCGGCTTCATCGAACGCCCCGATCTCGGCGCCGCGACCCGGCGGGACCAGTTCATCTTCGTGAACGGCCGTCCCGCAAGTTCAGCATCGATCGCGTATGCGCTGCGCGAAGCGTATCCGAGACGTTCGGGCGAAACGCGGCCGGCGGCGATTCTTTTCATCGATCTCCCTCCCGGACAGGTCGACGTCAACGTCCATCCTACGAAACGCGAAGTGCGCTTCCGCAACAACGCGGCGGTGCGCAGCGCCGTGATGAAAGCGGTCGAAAATGCGCTCGCGCCGCGGACGGCATTCGCCGCGGCAGGCGAAGCGGCCGCGGCACAGCCGCTTCAGCCCTCCGCGGTCCATCCCGCCGAAACCGCGTTCAGAACGGCCGTTTCCGTCCGCGGCCGGCCGGCCGCCGCGGAAACCACGCCCGCCGGTCCCGCGCCCGCGGAATCTCCGGCAGCGCCGGCACCGGCACCGCCTGCGCCCTCGCCGGTGCCGATGGAATTTGCGGTCGAACCGGACGCCTCCGACACCAGACCCTGGCAGTGGTTCAGATTTCTGGCCGAAACGGAATCGGGATATCTGCTCGTGGAAACCGACGCGGGAGTGGTCACCATCAATCCCCACGCCGCCCACGAACGCATCGCCTTCGAGCGGCTGATGAGAAATTTCTCATCCTCCGACGTCCTCGGGGCGTCGCAGGCGCTGCTCATACCGGAAACGGTGAAGATGAATCCGCCGGATTTCGCGAGAGTGAAAAACTCTCTCGGGACGATCCGCCGCATGGGATTCGCCATCGAGGAATTCGGCCGTGACACTTTCAAAATCGACGCGGTGCCGCAGCTGACCGGAGAAATGCCGCCGGCGGCGATAATCTCGACCATCGCCCGCGACCTCGCCGACGGAGGCGTGCGCCGCGGAGAGCGCTGGCGCGAAGAACTCGTCGCGAAATCCATCGCCAGATCATTCGCGGGCTCGTCGGCGAAACTGACCGAAGACGGCGCCACGAAAATGGTCGAGGAACTCTGCTCCTGCAAAATGCCTTACGTCTGCCCGCGCGGCAAGCCGGTGATGATATTCACCTCAACCCGCGAACTCGACCGGAAATTCAACCGGGAATGACCTGGGATATCCGCGGTCCGTCAGCGGCACTCGTGGATGAAAAGAAGAACGGAGTACGCGACGAAGGCAAGAATCCAGACGCATCCCTTCACCCGGCCGATCTTCCCGACGGCGCATTGACGCCTGAAACTGCAGCCGAAGAGCGCGAGCGTGGCCGAAAGCGCAGCCATCACCCAAAGGTCGCGCGACAGGACGTACCCGCCGACGCAGGAGAACGGACGCACGAGTCCGCTCACGCCGACGACGGCGAGGGTGTTGAAAAAGTTCGAGCCGACGATGTTGCCCATGACGAAATCGTTCTGCCCCTTGCGCGCCGAGGCTATGGCCGAGGCGAGTTCCGGCAGTGACGTTCCCGCCGCGACCACCGTAAGTCCGACCATGAGTTCGGAAACACCGAGCGCCCTGGCGATGTCGACCGCCCCCCAGACGAGAAAATGCGAGGAGCCCACGAGCAGAACAAGTCCGAGAACGGTCCATGCGAGCGGATGTTTCACCGGAGCCATCTCCGCGTCGTCCTGCTGCGTGCCGCCGTTTTTGCGCTCAAGATGGCACGAAATCGGCAGCAGAACCGCGAACGCGGCCAGCGAAAGAAAAGCGTCAAGCCGCGAAAAAACGCCGCCGCACCGCACCAGAAATCCCGAGAACAGAGAAACCCCGACCAAAAGCGCCGACGAAGAAAGCACCGTGAACGTATTGGTCGATATCGGCCGGATCAGCGCCACGACGCCGAGAATGACAGCTATGTTGTAGATGTTCGACCCGTACGCGTTGCCGAGCGACAGATCGGAATGCCCCGATGCCGCGGACAGCGCCGAAACCGCCATCTCCGGCGCCGAGGTCCCGAATCCGATGACCACCATTCCGATTATGAACGGCGGCACGCCGAATTTCCGCGAGAGCGCCGCCGATCCGTCCACGAACCGGTTGGCGCTCCAGGCGAGGAGCCACAACCCCGATGCGATCATCGCCAGCGAAACGACAAAAGAAACGTCAGGGTACATGAAAAGCTCCTCTTCTTTGCCTGCTTTATTTCTCCGGTTCCCGGGAACCGGAACTTTCATCCTTGGATTCTACCATTTTGCTGAACCAAATCATAGCCCCTACGGTGGCCAGCGCCCCGGCGACGATCCAGATTATTTTAGCCGTCATGATTCCTGTGATTCCTTTCTTGGTTTTCACCCTCCGCCTCAGCGGCAGAGGGTGTACAATACGCCCGCGACCACCGCCGAGCC
>JAFVZE010000074.1 GCA_017508315.1 Kiritimatiellia bacterium
CGGGACCATCGAAAACATCAGAGCGAGCGCAATCCGACCCGGAGCGGTATCTATCGCACTAAGAGATCATCGTCTGCCCGAAATCGCCAATATTGAAAAAGTAGGTCAAACCAACTTTCTCAATTTGTTCCGAACTGTAATCTCATTTTTCCTCCCAACCTTGTCCATAGTTTGCAAACTGTGTCCAAGGGAGAAGTTACCACCGCATTTTGCAAAATCCGGTGGTAAACGGTTGCGGTGAGAATTATCTGCGGAACATTCTTAACTTGTGTATGTCCGCATGCGTAGCGTTAGCGTAGCCTCGGATAAATCGGAGTTTCACCTTTCCCAATTTTCGTGTTTTTTAGCGTATTTCGTGGTTTAAAACTTTAAGCGCAGCGCAAAGGTTAAACTTATCCTCTGTTCACCTTCACCGGTCCAGACCCGTGCCTCGTTTTGCAAATGTGAGCCGCCGGGCTTTGAAATGTGGTATAATTCGCATCAACGACAAATTCACACACGGAGCAAAAAATGAAAATCAATCTCGCAAATTTCGTTTTCACGTCCCAACCCGCGCTGCTTGCAGAGGACGGCGAGTTCACCGCCGAGGCCTTCCGCTATTCGACCGGAGTCGAGGCACTCAAGGTTTCCAACAGCAGGGGTTCCTTCACGATCCTGCCGTGGATGGGGCAGATGATCTGGCGCTGTGATTTCGACGGTCGCGAGCTGGCGATGAAGTCGATGTACGACGAGCCCAAGGACTGCAAGGTTTCGTTCTCCGAGTCCTACGGCTGCTTCATGATGCACTGCGGTCTTACCGCGATGGGTAACCCCACTCCCCAGGACACCCACATCGGTCACGCCGAACTTCCCGTCGCCCGCTACGGCGAAGCCTACCTTGAATTCGGCAAAGACAGGAAGGGCGAGTTCGTCGCCGTCGGCGGCACGTACGTGGACGATCTGTGCTTCACGCGCAATTACGCGTTCAGCCCGCGCGTCGTTCTGCGCAAAGGGGCGAAGTCCATCGAGATCGAAGCGACGATCACGAACAACAAGGACATTCCGCTCGAATACTACTACCTCTGCCACGTGAACCACCGCCCGGTGGACGGCTCGAAGATCGTCGAGTCGCCGCTCGCGAAGGCGCCGATCATCAACCACGAAGTTCCGGAGGGATACTACAAGCCCTGGGCCGACGCGACCAACCGCTGGCTCGCCGTGCTCGACAAGGACTACAAGGCGCAGTCCGTCGTCGGCGCGAAGGGCGAATCCTACAAGCCCGAGATCGTCAACTGCTATTTCCACAAGGCCGACAAGTCCGGCTGGGCGTTCGTCAAGCAGATGTTCCCCAAAGGCGGCGGCGTTTACGTCCGCTACCGTCCGGAGGAGCTTCCTTACGCCACGCGCTGGATCGCCCGCACGAAGGACGAGGACGCGATGGGCATGTGCCTGCCGGCGACGTGCGAGCACAAGGGCCGTCTTTTCTGTCAGGCCAACAGGCAGCAGCGTTACCTCGCGCCCGGCAAGAGCGTCACTTTCCACATGGAGACTGGAGTCATCTGAGAAAAAATGGTATAATGTGACTTCAATCGCCTGAAAACAGGCGAAAAATGGAGTAAAAACATGAAGATCAAGTTTGGTAATACCGTTGAAAACATCGTAACGCGCAAGGAGTTTCCGCTCAAGAAGGCGCAGAAGGTCCTCAAGAACAAGACCATCGCGGTTATCGGCTACGGAATCCAGGGTCCGGCGCAGGCGCTCAACATGCGCGACAACGGAATCAACGTAATTGTCGGTCAGCGCAAGTCCACCGCCGCCAATTCCTCGTGGAAGCGTGCGATCAAGGACGGCTGGAAGCCCGGCAAGACGCTCTTCTCCATTGAAGAGGCGGCCGAAAAGGGCGACGTCATCATGCTCCTCACCTCCGACGGCTCCGTCGGCGAGGTCTGGAAGAAGATTGAAAAGTACGTCACCCCCGGCAAGGCCCTCTACCTCTCGCACGGTTTCGCGTACGTCTACAGCAAGTTGACCGGCGTCAAGCCCGGTCCGGACGTGGACGTCATCATGGTCGCCCCCAAGGGTTCGGGCACGAACGTCCGCCGCAACTTCCTCAACGGCGCGGGCATCAACTCTTCGTTCGCCGTCGCCCAGAACGCGACCGGCAACGCGCCGCTCTTAACGCTCGCCATCGGCATCGCCGTCGGTTCGGGCTATCTCTTCCCGACCACGTTCGAGAACGAAGTCACGTCCGACCTCGTCGGTGAGCGCGGCATTCTCATGGGTGCGCTCTGCGGCGTCATGGAAGCGCAGTACTACACCCTGCGCAAGAACGGCCACAGCCCGTCCGAGGCGTTCAACGAAACGTGCGAAGAACTCACGCAGTCGCTCGCCCGTCTCGTCGACGAGAACGGCATGGACTGGATGTACTCCAACTGCTCGCAGACCGCGCAGCACGGCGCGCTCAAGTGGAGGCCCTACTTCCGCAAGGCGACCGAGCCCGTCTTCAAGAAGCTCTACGAGTCGACGAAGAAGATGCAGGAAGCGCGCGAAGTCATCCGCGACACCGGCCGCGCCGACTACAAGGAGTTCATGGCTAAGAAACTCCAGGACATGCACGACAGCGAAATGTGGAAGGCCGGCGAGGCCGTCCGCGCGCTCCGTCCGCGCGAAAAGGCGAAGGCCAACGCCGCCAAGGCCGCCGGCATCCAGGGTCGCAAGGTCACCAAGTAAGACCGACGCGGTTTTCAGGCTGAAGTACGGGGTCGTGGCGTTCCGCCGCGGCCCCGCGCTTTCTCAAACGGGATAAATAGGGAATATGACCGAATCGGCGCTTATCCAGGATCTCGCGATGATGATGGCCATCGCCGGTCTCGTGTCGGTCCTCTTCGCCAAACTCAAATGGCCGAAGGTGATCGGATATATCTTCGCCGGCATTCTCATGAGCCGTCACACCTGGGGAGGCTCCTTTCTCGCCGACGAGAATTCGGTTCAGACCATCGGTCAGCTCGGCATCGTGTTTCTGATGTTCACCCTCGGGCTCGGTTTTTCCACCTCGGAGATGAAGAAGCTGAAGAACGTCACCGTCCCCACGGCGATTTTCGACACGGTGGTGATGACATATCTCGGATATACCGTCGGCACCAAACTTTTGGGCTGGGGGGCGGTCGAGTCGCTCTTTCTCGGCGCTGCGATCTGCGATTCGTCGACAACGCTTCTGGCTAAGGTCATCGACGAGATGAAATGGTCGTCGCGGCGATTTTCGAAATACGTGGTGGGCACCTCCGTCTGCGAGGACATCATCTGCATCGGCATTATCGCGCTCATAACCGGCGTCGCCGCGGGCAATGCGTCGTTCGCGGCGGTGGGGAAGTCGCTCGGCGGGCTTTTCGTCTTTTTCCTCGCTACCATCTTTTTCGGGCTCGTGCTCGTGCCCAGGCTTCTCGATTCGGTCGCCAGACGCCATGACGACGAGGCGCTGCTGCTGACGCTGCTCGGCTGCTGTTTCTTTGTCACCTGGATCGCCTTCAAACTGAATTTCTCGCTTGCGCTCGGGGCGTTTCTGGTGGGCATTCTCGGAGCTTCGAGCGATGTCCGGCGGCGTCTGCACGAACTTGCCGATCCGCTCCGTTCGATGTTCGCGGCGGTCTTTTTCGTTTCAATCGGTCTTTTGGTGAATCCTGCTTCCTGCTGGGAGAATCTTCCGGTCATTCTCGGGCTTTCCGCGCTGGTGATGATCGGCAAGGGCTGCAACTGCTTTCTGGGCGGCTTGATTTCCGGAGAGAGTCTCAAGACTTCGGTGCAGATGGGCTTTTCGCTCGCCCAGATCGGAGAGTTCGCCTACATGGTGGCGCTTCTGTACCTTTCGACCACGAACGATTCCGAGAGTCAGATGTATCAGATCGTCGTCGGGGTGTCGCTTTTGACCACCGTCTTGAATCCGGTCATGATCCGCCTTTCCGATCCTGCGGGCGATCGGGTGGAAAAACATTGCCCCGCGCGTCTTGCGCGATGGCTCGGAAACTACCGCGAATTCATGGCGAAATTCCACGGTTCGGGCGCTTCGCGATCGGCGGCGGCGATCCGCAAGGCGCTCATCGAGCTGGTGGTGATAGCGGTCATCGAGCTTGCCATCGTCATCACGGTTTCGATGATGGGTCGCTACGACTGGTCGGAATTCTCCGAATTCTTCGAGCGCAACGACCGCATTTTCCTCTGCCTCGGAGCGAACGTCATAATGCTGGCCATGTTCGCGCCGGTTCTGCGCATCGCCCGCACGCTCGGCGGCGCGCTCGGAGACATGCTCGTCAATCCCGGCGCGTCGCGCTGGCAGCAGGCGGTCCACAACGTGGTGAATCATCTTGCCGCGATCGTCATCGTCGGCGGGTCGTTCGTCTGGATGGTGATGCTCAACGTTCCGATCCAGCCTTCGCAGACTTGGGCGAAATGCGCCGTTTACGGCGTTCTCGCGGTTGCCGCGATCGCCGGCTGGCGCTTCTTCTCCAAGGCCGGGCACCGCGCGTTCCAGCGTTTCGACGAGGCGGCCAAGGCCGATGAACGGCGGTCGGCCGAGCCGCGGCAGATTCTTTTTTCCGTTCCCGAGGACGCGGTGCACAAATTGACGCTCACCGACGCCTCGCCCGCGATCGGGGCGACGGTGGTGACGCTGAACATCAGGGCGAAGACGGGAGCGAGCGTCGTTTCCGTTATCCGCGACGGCAAAACCGTGCGCAACATCGGCGCGGAGTGGGAGTTCCGCATCGGAGACACGCTGGTGGTGATGGGAGATGCCCATCAGCTCGCCGCGCTCAAAGACCTGCTGGGGGTTACCGTATGATCATGGACGAGCGGAGACAGACGGTTGAAGGAGACGGGGTTTCGGTCCGTCCGGACATCAAAGCGAAAGACAGGATCGGAATTTACGGCGGCAGTTTCGATCCCGTGCACAACGGGCATCTTCGCGTGGCGAAAAACGCGATTGCGCAGCTCGGGCTCGACCGGCTGCTTGTCGTTCCCGCGGCGGTCAGTCCGTTCAAGACCGGTTCCGCCCGGGAAGGGCGTCCCGATCGCCTGCTGCTCGTGCGGCTCGCCTTCAACGGCATGGAGAAGGTTTCCGTCGACGACCGGGAGATTCGCCGCGGCGGAGTTTCGTACGCGATAGACACGGTCAGGGAGATCGCCGCCGAAAATCCCGGCGCGGAACTGTTTTTCATAATAGGCGAAGATTCGCTCGAGGGGCTGCCCCGCTGGAAAGACTGGGATGTCCTCAAGACCATGTGCTCTTTCCGATCGTTTCCGCGCACAAGCGAAAGTTCGACCGAAATCCGCCGCCGCCTTGCCGCCGGAGAGCCGATCGACGATCTTGTGCCGACGCCGGTGGCGCGGTTCATCGCCGGATCCGTGACGTACAATCCCGATTGCGGAATCGTCGCTTCCGTGCTTGCCGGACTTGTCCGCAAGAACGGTTACTGTCCCTGCCGGCTGCCGAAAGCGAAGGAGTTTTTCTGTCCGTGCGGGGAATTTATGGAACAGTTGGAAGATCCGCGGTTTCACGGACTGTGCCATTGCAGACTGTATCTCAAGCCGTGAAAAGCGCAGCCGGATGCAGACGCTGCGGAGCCTGCTGCCGCATTGAAGGGATTGTCCGTCTCGCGGAACGCGATATCACGGCGATGGCCGAGACGCTTGGAATCGGCGAGGACGAATTCATCGCCGACTGGACCGAAATAGCCCCGGACCGCAAAGGCCTTGTCCTTAAAGATTCGCCGGACGGCGCCTGCATCATGCTGGCGGAGGACAACCGCTGCCGGGTCTACCGGGCGCGGCCGGAGAAGTGCCGCACCTTTCCCTATGAATGGACTAACGGGGAATCTTCGTCGTATTGTCCGCTTTGCCGGGATATGCGCGATTGCCGCGGTTCCCCGTCCGAAAATCACGCGCCTGAAAACCGCGAGGATCACGAACCGGTTGAAATCGGGCGCGGGTTTTAGGTAAAATGTTGCCGCAAGGGAGGAACCGCCATGAAAATAAAGAAACCTGGTTTGCTGCTGCAGATAGCGGCGGCCATCGTCACCGGCATCGCAGCGGGAATGTTCTTTCCCGACTTCTGCATCCGTACGCTCAACACTTTCCGTGAAATCTTCGGGCAGTTCATCAGATTCATTGTTCCGATGATCGTCATCGGACTTGTCACGCCCGCGATAGCCGACACCGGCAAGAGCGCCGGCAGAATGCTCCTGCTCACCATGGCGCTCGCCGTGGGCAGCACTGTCTTGTCCGGCTACATGACTTACTTCGCGAGCGGCACGATCCTGTCGTCCTGGATCTCCGGCGGTTTCAGCGGCGGCATGGTCGCCGGCAGGGAATTCCCGGCCTATTTCACTTTAAAGATCCCGCCGATGGTCGATGTCGTGACATCGCTCGTGTTTTCGTTTATGGTCGGTCTCGGAATCGTCGCGATGAAGGCGGAGCGGATCGCCGGCGTGTTTTCGGAATTCCGCGGTATAGTCACGGTCACGATCGAGAAGGCGTTCGTGCCGCTCCTGCCGCTGTACATCCTCTCGGTGATCGCCGATCTCACCGCCTGCGGGAAACTCAAGTCGGTGGCCGAACCCTGCGTGAAGGTAATGATCACCTGCGTCATCGTGACGGTGTCGCTGCTCGTTCTGCAGTACGTGATCGCCGGCATCGTCGCGCGGCGCAATCCGTTCAAGGCGCTGTGGAACATGATGCCGGCGTATCTGACCGGCTGGGGATGCTGCTCGTCGGCGGCCACGATTCCGGTCACGCTGCGCCAGACGCTTGCCAACGGCGTGAGCAAGGAGACGGCGGAACTCGTCATTCCTCTGTGTTCCTCGGTGCATCTGGCCGGCTCGATGAGCAATATGGTGTCGTATGCCATCGGCGTCATCTTCCTCTACGGCGGGACGCCGGACCTGGGCGCGTTCACCGAATACATAATGATGCTGACCGTGATCGCCGTCGCCTCGCCGGGCGTCCCCGGCGGCGTGGTGCTCGCCTCCGCGTCGATAGTCGAGTCCGCTCTCGGCTTCACTCCCGAGCGCTACGCGCTCATGGTGGCGATGTACATGGCGCTCGACGGCATGGGGACGGCCTGCAATCTTACCGGCGACGGCGCGCTCGCGATGATCGTGGACCGTTTCCGGGAAGGGGAAATTTCTGAAGAATCGCAAGTGGCGATATGATATAATTCACCCATGATTACATTGACAGTTGCCATCGTCGCCGCATTCGGCGGCTTCGCGGCGGCGTTTTACGCCGCTGATTTCGGTACCGGCTGGAGCATATTCTCCGGACTGGCGGTTTTCGGCGCGTTTCAGGGCGTCTGCGGGGTCATGCTC
Organism: Kiritimatiellia bacterium; assembly: GCA_017508315.1. Classification (GTDB taxonomy): domain Bacteria; phylum Verrucomicrobiota; class Kiritimatiellia; order RFP12; family UBA1067; genus UBA1067. The sequence continues at coordinate 7,338 of JAFVZE010000074.1, forward strand.
CAGCGCCGCGTCAAACGCGACATGGATGCGGTCCAGGCGGTGCTCGCCGCCGGTCAGCGGAAACTGCAGGAGAAGATGCAGCGCTGGCAGCTGCGTCCGCCCGGGTCCATACAGGCGGCGCAGAAGGAGATCGCGGACGACACGCGCGTGTTCGTCAGGGAGGCGCTCGCGAAGACCGAGTGTCTGCGCAAGTACCGGCTGTACGTGCCGATGATGGACCGGCAGATCGCCACCGCCCAACTTCAGCTCAACTGGATGATAAAGGATTTCAGGAAAGTCGACGAGCTGATGCCCAAGGCGCTGCTGATCGACCCGACGATGTCGGCGATCAAGATCGCGCGCATGCACATGAAGGGCGAGGATTCGCGGGACATCGCCAAAGTCTACGGCAAGGCCGTGCGGCGCGCGCGCTACAACGGCAACGTTCTGCCGGCGGCGGCGTGGAGCTGGATCCAGGTTCAGCGCGGAGATGCCGACGGCGCGTTCAAGACGCTGACCGAGGCGCTCAGGAAAAGCGACAACGAGACCCTGAAGCGCAATCACGCGCTTCTCATGAACAACCGGGCGGCGCATTTCAGCAATTCCGGTCTCGGCGACCAGTGGTATAGTCTGCTCCTGGAAGAACCCAAGGTGAAGATGCAGCGGCAGCGTCCGGTCTACCGGTGATGGTGAAGAAGGCCATAGTTCTCGCCGCCGGTTTCGGCACCAGGCTCCGGCCGCTCACCTGCGCGGTTCCGAAACCGCTGCTGCCGGTCTGGGGCGAGACTATGCTGGCGAGGACGGTGGCGCTTCTGCGCGGACGCGGGGTCGAGGATATCGTCGTCAACTGCCATTATCTCCACGGGCAGATCGAAGAGTGGTGTTCGGCCAATTCGTGCCGCGCGGTTCACGAACCTGAGATTCTCGGTACCGGCGGAGTTCTCAATCCGCTGCGCGAATGGATCGGCAGCGACGATTTCTATCTCGTCAACGGCGATATCGTCGTCGACGATCCTCCGGCGCTGGAGGCCGACGGCGACGGCGTGATCGGCGCGGCGGCGGTCGTCGCCGAAGGCCCGCGCACGATCGAAGTCGAGCCGGGGTCGGGTTTCGTGACCTGCTGGCGCAGCCCCGATCCCGGATGGGAGGGAACCTTCACCTACTGCGGGTTCTCCGTCTTCAAGGCGGAGATTCTCAATTATGTCGAACGGGAGGGTTTTTCGTCGATCGTCGAAGCCTGCGAGAAGGCGATGATGGACGGAAAGTTCGTAAAGGCGTTCACCGGCGGGAATTTCCGCTGGACCGACGCGGGCACGGTAGAGAGCTATGTGGCGGTCAACCGCGACGGCGGCGACAACGCCTTCGCCGATATCCCGCAGATCAAGGCGGCGCTGGCGGCGTCGGGCGGTCCGGGCGATGTGGAGTTCATGTCGGTGCGAGGCAGCGACCGCGTCTTTTTCAAGGCGCCGGGAAGGGTGATCGTGCTTTACGACGATTCAAAGCGCGGTGAAAACGCGAAATACGCCGCGCACGCGAAGTGGCTGGCGGCGAAAGGCGTTCCGGTCCCCGAGGTGCTCGCCGATCTGAAGGATTGCAGGACTCTCGTTCTGGAGGATGCCGGATGCGAGGGGATGAAATCGGACGGTTACGTCAAAACCGCCGAGGCGCTCTCCCGTTTCAACGCGCTTGATTTTTCGGAGATCGCCGATACGCTCGAGCCGCCCATGGACGCGGCGCTCTGGAAATGGGAACGCGGGCTTTTCCGCGAGCACTGCCTCGAAGGCCGCTTCGCGCGGGAACTTCCGGCGGCCGCGGAGCGCGAACTCGAACAGGTCGCGGCGATGCTCGACAAAGAGCCGCGCGCGCTTGTGCACCGCGATTTCCAGTCCACCAACGTCCTCTGGAAAGACGGCGGCTTGAAGTTCATCGATTTCCAGGGGATGCGCGCCGGTCCGGCGCTGTACGATCTTGCCAGTCTCGTCTACGATCCGTACGTCAAACTGTCCGAACGCGAACGCCGGGCGATCGTCAAGGTGTATGCCGACTCTTCCGGCCGCGGCGATATCGCCGGCAAGCTCCCCTTCGCCGCGGTCGAGCGCCTTGTCCAGTGCCTCGGCGCGTACGGAAGGCTCGCGAGCGTCGGACGCGCGGAGTTCGGCAGGTTCGTTCTGCCCGCGCTCGAGAATCTGCTCGCCGCCGCCGACGAAGCGGGATTGGACGCGCTCGGCGCTCTCGCCGAGGATCTGATCGCCGCCGAAACCTCCGCCGGAGACCGCCATGCCGGACGGGAATGCCGTGACCCCGCGTGCCATTGCCACAGATGAGCGCCATTCGAGAGTTTCTGCGTCGGGTGAAGACGTCGGGCAGCCGCCGGTCGCTTTCCGTCAAGACCGTGGCGATGGGGCGCGAGCGCGTTTTCGACGCTTTTGACATCGGGGAGGACACGTTCGTCATCGAGCGCGCGGTGGCATCGAAACTTTCGGAACATCCGAGCGTCCTTCTGGTGGAGAAAAGCGATCTCGGGAGGAAATCCAGAGGGCGGGTGATGACGCTTACGACCGGCAACCATTCGGTCGCGGCGTTTCCGCTCCTGGACGGGCGCTTCTGGAAACTTTCCAAACTCCATCCTTCGCGCCGCAGCGAAACCCTGATGCGCTCGGTAATCTGCGCCAACGTCGTCGGCGATACCATAGAGATCTCGCAGCGCGACGTGCCGACGCGCAAAGTCGTGCTGGCCGACGGGTGGCTGCTGGGAACGGTCGGGTTCGCCATGGACGGTGTGGTCATGGGCGAGCGCAACGATTCGACGCTCGACCACTACCGCCGGCTCGGGCAGGAGTGGCGGGTGAAGCCGCTGGCGTGGACGGAGGCCGAGATGAAATCCGCGCTCGCCGCGTCGCGCAAGCGCATTTCCACCGACCTCAACTACTACCATTCCGCCAAGGGCGTGCATTTCCTTTCTTTTTCCGAATTCAGGCGGTTTGCCGGTCTCGCGCAGTCGGAGCCCGAGGAATTCGTCAAGGCGCTGCGCGAGCTGGTGTCGGTGTACGAGGGCAACGGCTGTTCGTTCGTGCGCATGCCGAAATGCCGCGGCCACCACGAGGTCGAGTTTTTCGGACTTCGGCGCGGAGTCGCGCTCGAAAAACTGATTCCCGCGCTCGAACGGCTGCTGGAGGAGATCGACCGCGGCAGGATCGGACAGCTCGGGGTTATTCAGGAGGCGCAGGAGCTTCTTTCGCTCTACGAGTCGCTGCTTTCCAGCAGCGCGTTCGTGGACGAGACTTCGAACGTTTTCATAGAGACGCTCTACATGTACATCACCGGCGAGATATATTCGGTGATGGGCGAAGGCTCGACGCCGGCGTTCGACGACCGGCGCACCGCGCTTCCCGGCGCGACGTTCACCGACGGACGGGCGCAGTTCCATCCCGGGACGGACGAGCGCACCGAGATTCTGCTCTCCAACATCCGCGCTCTCATGTCAAAGGACGAGATCATCGAATACGCCAATGTCTACGAGCTGCGCACCGACGACGACAATCTGAAGCTCGGGCGCGGCAAGACGCGCGAGATCGTCTATAAAACCAACCGCGGTCCTCTCGAACATTCGTTGGTGGAGAAGCGGCTTTCCCGCGCGTCGAAGGGCTACAGCAGCTACATGCTCTCCCGGGTGGAGGCGTTCAAGGCGCTTGGCGTGCATCTGAGCGAATACCGGATTCTGCGGCGGCGCACCGGCAGGGGCAGGGTGGTGCTCGACTACTACATCCGCCGCCGGTGCGAAGGCGAGCCGCTCGACGCCGTTCCCGCGAACTACTACTGCAGCGCCGACGATTCCTCGGTCGAGGAGAAGGAAGTGGTGCTGGCGATGGCCGCGCTCATGGGGGATGCGGCGGCGCAGAACATGGCGATGAAGAAGTACGACCCCGAGACCGACAGCCCCCTCTACGGAATCGGCAAGGAGATCTACGAGTTCGAATACGACATCGCGGCGCAGAGAGTGGTTCCGAAATCGGTGTCGACCTGCTCCGTGCGCGGAAGTTTCGGCTGGCCGGATCTTTCCTACGAAGATTCCAACCTCCAGGCCATCGGAGCGTTCTATTTTGAACATTTCGCCCGTTCGCTGCGCGAGTTCGCGCGCGGGCACGCCGTCACCGAGCGAGAAGCTGCCGAGCGGTTCATGGACGGTTTCGAGGCGCGCACCCGGGCGATGGAATGGCAGCTTTCGGTGATGCGCGACAAGTTCGAGGCGTTTTCGCCGAAACTGCCCGCCAAATACGATTTCGACCGCAAATGGCGATTTGTCATGTGGAGTCTCGAACGTCAGGAGCGCAGACTTCCGATTCTCCGGAAGATGTTCTTCAGGCGGCTTGAGATGTTGGGAGACGGGAAATGACCGACTACAACGAATTGAGAAAGAAGTTTCCGGCGAAGAAGCCGGTGCCGCGTTCGAAGGCCGCCAGGGCAGCGATCAAGTCGATAGCCCGCGAATACGAAATGAAGAAGGCCGCGCTTACCGGCGGCGCGCCGGTGATGAAGAAGGGATTCGTCTTCTACGCGGTGGTGGTAATCGGGCTGCTGCTGGTGGGTTCGATGGTGCTCTCCGTGTGCGGCAAGGGCGGGCGCACCCCGATTCCTCTCAAACCGATGCAGGCGCGCAAGTCGATGGATTCGCTGGCGATCGCTCTGGGGCGTTTCAAATTCCATACCGGCGAATATCCCACGACCGCGCAGGGGCTGAACGCGCTCGCGGCAAAGAGTTTCGCCAAGAAGGGATGGGACGGGCCGTACGTGAACCACATCGTGCCGGATCCGTGGGGCAACGAGTACGTGTACGAAACGAGGCCTGAAGGCGGACATCCGGTTCTGTATTCCAAAGGTCCCGACGGCAGGGCCGGCACCACCGACGATGTCCTTCCCGAGCAGGAGCAGTTTGAGATGCCTTTCCGCGACACGAGCTGGACCAACGGCTGGGCGCCGTACCGTCTGCGCGGAATCGTGGTCGCGCCGGACGAAGAAACCAAGCGTCGCGTCCAGGAGGAGATGAAGCGGTATGACCCCAAGTGAGATATCAGGACTTTTCCCGAAGGCGTCCAAGCTCGCGCTGGTGACCGATTCGAACGTCGATCGGCTGCACGGCGACAGGGTGGCGCGGGAGATCGAGTCTTCGGGGATCCGGACGGACCGGATCGTGATCCCGGCCGGCGAGGCGTCGAAATCGCTCGAAAACCATGCGCGTCTGGTGAGTTCCTTCGCGGCGCTTGAGATGACGCGCTCCGACGCGGTGGTCGCGCTGGGCGGCGGAGTCGTGGGGGATCTCGCCGGGTTCGCCGCCTCGACCTACATGCGCGGCATCGGCTTTGTGCAGATTCCGACGACTTTGCTGGCGATGGTGGACTCTTCCATCGGCGGCAAGACCGGGGTGGACATCCCCGAGGGCAAAAATCTCGTGGGGGCGTTCCACCTGCCGGCGGCGATAATCCGCGACTGCGGATTTCTTGAAACCCTGCCGGAGAAGGAGCTGATGAACGGCTACGCCGAGATGATAAAAACTGCCGTCCTCTTCGATCCGGAACTTTTCGAGGCCATGAAATGCCGGCCGGCCGGTTCGACGCTCGCCGCGGCGGTGGAGCGGTGCGCGGAACTGAAATCGCAGGTCGTCGCCGACGATTTCAGGGAATCGGGACGGAGAATGCTGCTCAATCTCGGGCACACTTTCGGCCACGCGATCGAAAAGGTTTCGGAATTCGCCGTCCCCCACGGCGAAGCGGTGGCGATGGGGATGCGCATAGTTTCGAAGGATGTTCCCGAGATCGGGGCGATGCTTGACGCCTACGGCTTCGGGACGCTCGAATCGGCCGGGCTTTCCGGAAGGAAGAGCGAGATTCTCGAATCGATGGCTCACGACAAAAAGCGCAGCGGCGACAGCGTGACGCTCATCGTCCCCCGCGCGGTCGGCGACTGCCGGATGATGTCCGTGCCGATTTCGGAACTCGGGGAATGGCTGTAGAAAAGCGGGAAGAGTTTCGAATGGAGATTTTCGGATACAGATTCAACGACCCGGCGCTTCTGGAAACGGCGCTGACGACGCCCGCGCGGAAGATGGACAATCCGTCGGCGAAAGACAATCAGCGCCTCGAGTTTCTCGGCGACGCGGTTCTGGGGATGCTCAGCGCGGAATGCGTCTATCATGATTTTCCGAACGTGAAGGAAGGGGCGCTCACCGTGATGCGCACTCACATGGTGTCGGCGGCGGCGCTGTGCGCGGCGGTCGGGGAATCGGGGTTCGCCGCGTCGCTCAGGCAGAATCGCGGCGCCGCCCCGCTGCCGCCGAATTCCAAAACGATCGCCGATGCGCTCGAGGCGGTGATCGGGGCCGCCTATCTCGACGGCGGATACGAGGCGGCCAAAAAGATTTTCAGAACGCTTGAACTGGAGGCCAACGCCGGAGAAGGGGAGTGGGTCGCCAATCCCAAGGGGGAACTGCAGGTGAGATCGCAGTCGATGAATCCGCCGCGTCGTCCGGAGTACACGCTGGTGAAGACTTCCGGCAAAGCTCACAAACCGCTTTTCACCGTCAGGGTCGCGGTCGAGGGGTTCGGCGAGGCGACGGCGGAGGCCGGCAACCGCAAGGAGGCGGAGGCGCTTGCCGCCGGCATCCTGCTCCGTCGCCTTCATGCCGGCGGCTGAAGAGCGGTGCGCCACGCATCGTGCAAGACTTAAATAACGGTACAACAAGGAGAATGAAATGAAAGTGAAAATGATTGCATCGGCGGTTGTCTGCGTCGCGCTTGCGTTTACTTCATCGGCCGACGGTCGTGACGGTCTCGTACACTGGTGGAAGGTCAAGGACTTAAACGGCGACGGGCTTGTGCAGGCGGGGGAGGTGTACGATGTGATGACCGTCGGCGCGGAGAAGCCGCTCACGGCCGAATACGTCTACCAGTCGACCGACACGCAAGCCGGAGCGAAACCGGTCGCGATCGTGAACGACGTCTATCTGCCCACGATGCGCAGAAACGCGGACGACGGGGCCATGCGGTTTTACAGTCCCACGAATTACGCCGGGGACGGGACGCTGAAGATCAACTACCAGTCGATAAAACTTCCCAAAGCGGCGACGGTCGGCTCGTACGAAGCGACGGTGGTCGCGAGAGTTAAGTGGGACGGGGCGCGATTCAAGCAATCCGGGAACTATAACTACGCCGTGAACATTTACGCGAACAATTACAATGACAATGCCGGATCCGCAAGCGGGTGGCGCGTAGGGCTGAGATGCTGTTCCAGCGAGAATTCCTACACGTTTCATCCGATGTTTACATACGGAAATCAGGAGATCGGATTCCATCACGGCAAGTTCAGTCCCAATGCGGAATATCCCGTAACCACAAACGTATGGTATGACATGGTCTATTCGTTCAGACGGAAAGTGGAGAACGGAGCCACCAATATCTATGCTTCGGCGCTTTACCGCAAGGGAGAAGTGGAGGCCGCGAATATGCGTCATTTCTATATGGAATTGCCGGCGCAGAAATATACGACCACATGGAAGAATTTCGGGACAACTTCATATTTCTCCCACATCGGTTTCCATACCGGCAACAGCGGAAACGGCGGACGTGACGATTTTATTTCCGCGACGCGTGACGATTGTTTTCCTGGTCTTATCCATGAACTCAAAATTTACAACCGGCACATGAGCGAACTGGAGATGCTTCAGTGTCTCGGAGGCGCGGATCCGCTTTGTTCGATCGGTTCGAAAAACGGCAGCGCCGATGAATTCAGCGACACGGACGCGGCGGAGGTTTTCGAACCGGAAACGATGCCGTGGGGCAGGATGCGCAGAACCTTGAACGCCGGTAATCCGAGTGTGTCGATCAAGTGCGCCATCGAGCCGCATGAGCGTAATCTGCCGCGCCTGATGGAAATGAGATTTCTTAAAGACGGCGGCTTTGTCGGCGATAGCGTGCGCCTCGATATGAACGGAAGCAAGGTCGGGCGATTAAACATCCCGACCGACGGCATAGTCCGTTTCTTTATTCCGGCCGCGAAGTTCGCCAGACTCGCCGTCGATGAAGAGAGCGGAAAATGCCCGGCGGTCTTCACCTTGACCAGAAAAGGCGGCTTTGACGGCGATATCCGTTTTGACGCGTTGAGCATCGATGGAGCGTGGCAGCTCGGAACGGCGGACAACGCAAAGGCGGAATTCGCTCAGGACAACGGCAACTTCAATAATTACGTTTACCATGTCGGTCAGAACGATATCGCCAAAGCATATCCGAATGTCTTCGGAGCAAGTTCCGATGCATACCGGAACTTTGATCTCCATTTCACGATCGGGGAATTTCTATCCGCAAATTGCGACTATAAATTTATCGTAAAATCATGCGGAAACAATGGAGGAGCGCTGAAACTCTATCTCAA
>JAFVZE010000075.1 GCA_017508315.1 Kiritimatiellia bacterium
AATCAGTGAATCACCAGCAAGAAAACGGCTCTTACGCCTGAAAAGCGCCTTCAGATGAAAAAGTCTACGACGAAAAAGAAGGGGTGTGAAAATAAATTTTCATAGGGTTTTATTGGGCTTTTTTGAAAACTGGGATAAATCCCCCCCCCCCCCCAAAAAAAAAGTGGGATAAGGGTGCAAAGTTTGAGTACTTGACGGGGGGGGGGTAAATGATAATATTGGCGATATGAAAAATATTTTCACCGCATTGGTTTTCGGTTTGGCGTCTTGTACCGTCGGCGCCAAAACCTGCACCTGGGTCGGGACGGCCGGCGGAAATTGGAGCGAGGTTTCGAACTGGGAGAACTCTTCCCTCCCGGAGAACGGCGACACGCTCGTTTTCGCTTCCGGTTCGGCGGCTACGAACGACATCGGCGATATAGAACTTAAAGGAGTGATCTTCCGTTCCGGAGGGAAATTTGAAATCGGCGGTGACGGAAAACTCACTTTTCTCGGCGGATCGGTCATCAGCAATGACGCGTCGGTCTCAGCGGTCACCATCTTCACTCCGGTCGTGCTGAACGACGGGTCGCACACTTCGAGCGTGGACGAGGTGATATTCAAGAATTCGTTTTCCGGAACCGGACATCTGGTGCACGGCGGAACGAAACTGTCTTTCACGAAAAATATGCCCGATTACTTCGGATCTATTTTCGCGACCAACGCCGTCATCTATCCTCACCGCCCGCACAACGGTGTACATACGTATGATCACGGCGCCGCGCTTGGTAAGCGTAACGCCGTGCACGCGAAGCGCTTCAGCATCGAAGGAAACGGGACCTGGTTCGATGAAACCAATACCAATTATCTGTATTATGTGAGAGCGTCGGGAACCGATACAACTAAAACCATTCACAATTACTGCGGGGATGTGAAAATGTCGGGGCCGGTGTATTTTGCCGATATAGCGCGCGTCTGCGGCAACGGCATGGTGTTTGAAGGACCGGTATACGGCAACGAACAGTTGACTTTTGACGCTGGCAGTACTTCCAAGGAGGTCGTTTTCGGCAATATCGTCTCGAACGGAGCGGCCGTATCGGTAGCTACAGACTGCATTCTCAGATTCAAAAAGTCCGGCAACGATTATGTCAGTTGTCTGTTGAATGAAAAGAACGGACAGGTGGTTTTTGAGGAAGAAGACGCCATGTCGCACAAATGTATTTACAGCTTTTGGAACAGTTCCATGACGCTCAATTCCGGTTTGGTCATTACAAAAGGAAATCAGCGGTGCAAACGCATCGCGGCGGGCGATGGATTTGTAAATACATATGTTACGAGCACGGTCCCTTCGACGATAACGGTAAAGGGCGATTACGGACATTCGTTTTCAGGCCGCTATCAGGGCGGAACGACGCTTTTATGGTCGCCTGTCGGACCTTACAAGTATACGCTTTCCAGTGCGGTGGAACACTTTATGAACGGTCGTCTGGTCGCCGAAAAGGGAACGCTTGCGCTTACCTCCGGTTCGGCGTTTCCCAATCTTTCGGGGCTTGAAATCCGCGATGCCGGCACGATTTCGATTCCATCAGGGGTCACGCTCAATCCGGCGATGGGCGAAGTGCGGCTTTCCGGCACGGGAACGCTTGAATTGAAGGACGGCCTTAATGTTACGGTTACGAATCTTTTCATCAACGGAAAGCGGTATTGGGGGCCTCGCGTTTACGGTGGCACCGATTGCACGGTTGAATGCCGCAAAGTTTCGCATATTTCCGGCACCGGTTCGATTACGGTAGTCGGTATAAGTCCGCACGGCGCGAAGATCATCGTGCGCTGATTCAAGGAGTGCATATGAAGCGACTTGTATTCTTCGCCGCCGCGGTTTTCGCGTTCGCGGTCTCCGCCGACGAACTTATGTTCTCGTGCGATCTTTCTTCGGATCTGCGCATGTGGGAGACGAACGCGTACCGCGGCAGTTTCAAGGGCGTGCTGCCGCGAGGCTTGGCGCCCGACCATATCGCGCGCTGCGAGGGGCGCGGCTTCACCGAGCTGCGCAAAGAGGACGGGATGGGATATCTGCGCTTCAAGTCCGTCCGTGAAGGCACGCGCTTCATTTTTTCCGGGAAATCTTTTCCGGTGCTCACGCCCGGATTCTACCGACTCGTCGTCAAGGGCCGCGCCGTCACCGATCCGCTCCGCGCGGAACTGAAGACGGTCAAATGGATCGGCACCTGGTACGGCTCGACTAAAATCTCGATGCCTGAATGGGAAACGAAGGAGCATGTCATCCGTATCGCGAAAACCGTTGAAGTCCCGACGGCGATCGCGCTCGCATTTTCCACCGGCGAGGCGGACGTCGCTTCGATCGCGCTCTACCGGACCAATGAAAAGGATTATGCCGCGAAGTTCCGCCGACCGCCGAAGGGGACGGGCAATCTCTTCACCCGCCGCCACTTCGCTTTCGCTCTGCCCAACGGCTGGTCGTGGGGATGCGAAAGCCGGCGCGGGCGCACGGAAATCGAAGGAACCGCGCTCGTGCTTGACGCCGGCGAAAGAGGTTTTTTCTGGTCGGCACCGTTCCAGCCTTCGGATCCTTCGACGAACTGCACGGTCCGTTTCCGATACCGGTCCGACCGCCCCTGGCGGGTGGAAGTTGTCGATTACGAAAACCGCTGCGCCGCAATAAAGACGTTTCTGCCGAGCGCATCGATGAAAGATGCGGCGCTCGCGTTTCGTCCGGAGCCATATGTGGACGCCTATTCGCTCAGGTTCACTGGCGCTGGAACGTTGCGGCTTGATGACATAGAGGCGTATTCCGGAATCGAGGCGCCGCCGCGCGCCGCCGATGACGTCTGTGAAGTGCATCTCGCTCCCGACGGCGGCGAGATCGCGGCGGTCAACAACATCCAGTTCGCCGACGAGCAGCCGCTGGCGAAATGGAAAGTTTTCGGTATGCCAGACGGTGCGCAGGTTAAAGTCAAAGTCACCGATGTGTACGGTGGAGAATATCAGCTTGAAGTGAACGGGGCATCGTCCGAAGGGAGTTTTCTCTGGAAGCCTCCTACGGCGGCGAAGCTCGGCGCGTTTCTGGTTTCGGCGTGGGTTGAAAAGGACGGCAGGCGGATTTCTCCGGTAGAAGAGATGGCGGTAACGCGGCTGATGCGTCCCGCCACCTGGGGGCGCGACGCTCCGGACTCGTATTTCGGCGCGCACTTTCTCGCTCATGACGACGTCTGCACGGCGATGAAGGCCGCCGGCATCAACTGGGCGCGTTTCCACGACGCCTGCACCGCGCTCTCCGGGTGGTATGCGATAGAGCCGGAAAAAGGGAATTGGAAATGGCCGGATGAAGAGATTCGCGTTTTCCGCGACAATCATATCAGGATATTCGCGCAGCTGGGCACGACGCCGAAATGGGCGTCGCATTTCTATGAGATGAAGCGGCCGGGTTTCGGCTATTTCGAGCGGTATCTGCGGCCTACGAACACTTGCGACTGGGTCAACTACGTCACCAACTACGTATCGCACTACAAGGGCGTCATCAGCGATTATTTCGTCTGGAACGAACCGTGGTATCTCTGGTGGGCGGACGGACTTGACCAGAAATACTACAATCGGCGGAAAGCCGGCGAGGATTTCGGGCGGCTGATGCTTGCGGCGTACAAGGGTGTGAAAGCGGCCGATCCTTCGGCGACGGTCTGCGGGTTCTGCACTTACGCCGACGGCGGGCGCTGGGTGAACGAGGTGATGCAGGGCGGCGGTTACGAGGCCTGCGACCAGATGGATTTCCATTTTTACGCCAGTCAGCCGCGATGCCGGAAGGGGCGCGATCTGAACCTGACGCAGGAAGCGTTCGGCACCGTCTACAAGCGGCATCCTGACTGCCGCAAACCGATATACCATACGGAAGGAGGCTCGGCGACCTACGGACGGCTTTCGGGGCTTTATTGCGCCACCGTGCCTTGGAAGCCGGATTCGAAACAGGATATTGTGCGCACTTCCGACGAAATCGTCAGACTTTGCGTGTCGCTTTTAGCCGAAGGGATAACGCGCGTTTTCCACTATACTCAGCATAGTCTCAAGGCGCTCGGGGTCAAGAGTCCGTATTTGAAGCTGCAGATGCCCGACGGCAAGCCGCATCCGGCGCTCGCTTCGCATTCGTTCATGGCGCTGCTGCTGGACGAGGCGAAGTGCGAGCGGGTCGAGGATTACGGTAAGGATGGGCTCGTGTACTCGTTCCTCCGCAAGGATGGACGAAAGGTCAAGGTGTATTCTGGGCTTTCGGAAACGGAAACCTTTTCGCTTCTGAAAGCAAAGAAAGCCAAGATATACGATATTTTCGGCAATGCTCTTACGAGAGAAACATACTTGCCGGGCACGCTAATTTATTCCCTTTGAGTTCTCGTTAGGGCCTTATTGGGTTCATTTAAGTTAATTTTTAAGAGGTTTATTCCGACTGCTCCGGCTTCCCAATCCCTTTTTTATCGCCAAGAAATAAAGGGTGCGATTTTATTTCGTTGAGTCATTTTTATCGCTTCAGGAGGTGTCCGGAGCTCCTCCTCGGTCTCGACTCGCTACGGGGTTGTAACGCGCACCCTCTTGCGACTTTCGCTGCGCGAAAGCTCCTCGCTTTGCTCGTCGGGGAACCTGACCGCTACGCGGCAGGTGCATTTTCGCGCTTTGACAACAAGCCGTTTTCAGCTTACCTTGCCTCGATAAGGCAGCTACTTGCGTACAAATACCTCTCTTACGGCTACAATCCTTCGCGAGGTCTCACTCGAAGGACTCCGCTCCACCTCCTTTTGCGACGAATATATTTTTTCAACACATGAGACAAAAAAACGGGAGACGAAAACTGATTCTTCCAAGGCCGCGTCTCGTCAGCGTCATAGCGCTTATTGAGTCAATTCAACACGCGAACGCAAAGAAAAGACGCGAGGCATTGCAGCGCTTCGACGAAGACCTCGCAAATGCAGTATCGAAGGATATGTCGACTTACGTAGGCGAGGTCATGTCATCCGTAGCATGAGAACCTTGCTGAAGTATACTGCACAAGCTGCGCGACGGAGGGAGCCGACAGTCGGGCAAGAGGCAGTTTCGACTCGCAGCCGTAAGAGGCATCCCGTACGTAACCAGTGGTTTACGCCGAGGCAAGGTAGGCTGAAGACGGCTTGTTGTCTAAGCGAGAAAGGCGTCGCGACGGCGAAACAACGGTTTGACCGAGCTGTCGGGACCGCAGGCGCGCCCCTCAGCAAATATGTAAAATTCATCCTTTTTTCAACGAAATAAAATCGCACCCGACCGATTGTCGGGATTTGCGCAATCGGGGGTGAGTTTTGTATAATCTACTTTCATTTGAAAGCAAAGGAGAATAAAATGACGATATGTATGATGGTGGCGGGACTGCTGCTGCCCGGAGTGATATGCGCCGCTGATTTTGTCATCACCGATTACGGCGCCAAACCGGACGGTTCGAAGTGTTCGGCCGCGTTCAAGGCCGCGTTCGAAGCCGCCGAGAAGGCCGGCGGAGGCCGCGTCGTGGTGCCGAAGGGCAGGTGGGTTTCCGGCGCGATCCATCTCAGGAGTAACTGCGAATTCTATCTCGCCGAGGGCGCGGAGATCGTTTTCACGCAGAATCCCGCCGACTATCTGCCCGCCGTGCACACGAGCTGGGAGGGGATGGAGTGCTGGAACTATTCGCCGCTCGTCTACGCCTACTCATGCACCAATATCGCCATCACCGGCAAGGGCATGCTGCGCGGCTACGAGGGAGAATTCAAGGACACGCTCTGGAAGAAGTGGGTGCCGCAGGACAACGGCATCCGCGCCGCCCGCCGCCAGCTTTACGACTGGGGCGCGCAGGATTATCCGGTTGAAAAGCGCCGCATCCACGAGAAGCCAAACGCCAACACGCGGCCCCACCTTCTGCAGATCAACCGCTGCAAAGACGTCCGGCTCGAGAATTTCAAGGTGCGCAATTCGCCGTTCTGGACGATCCACCTCTACCACAGCGAGGACATCGTCGTGCGCGGGCTTGATGTCTACGCCCACGGCAACAACAACGACGGCATCGACATCGAAATGACGCGCAACGTGCTCGTCGAGAACTGCCGTTTCGATCAGGGCGACGACGGCGTCGTCATCAAGTCGGGCCGCAACCGCGACGCCTGGCGCCTTAACCGTCCGACGGAGAACATCGTCATCCGCAACTGCGAGATCGTCCATGCGCATACGGTTCTCGGCGTGGGGAGCGAGATATCCGGCGGCGTTCGCAATATTCTCATGGAAGACTGCACCGCCAATGAAGTCCACCGCATCTACTACGTCAAGACCAATCGCCGCCGCGGCGGTTTCGTCGACAACGTGATCATGCGCCGCGTCAAAGCGAAAACGGCGCTCGATGCGGTTGTCGCGGTCGATACCGACATTCTCTACGAATGGGCGAAGTTCCCGGATTACGAGAATCGCCGCACCCGCATCTCCAACCTCTTCGTCGAAGACGTGAAGTGCGAAAAGGCCAGACAGATCGTACGCGTGAAGGGCGACAGGGAAATGCCGGTGAAGGGCGTGCGCGTGCAGTGGCTAGATATCGGCGAGGCCGAAAAGCCCGAGCCGGAACTTGAAAACGTCGAAGGATTCGTGCAGGTCGCCAAGCACGAGCCGAATTACGACAGTACGAAGATCAAGCCTTATACGCTCGAAGATCCGCTTACGTTCACGAACGGCAACAAGGTGACGAACCTTGCCGAGTGGGAGCACCGCCGCCGCGAAATCCTCGACATCTTCGCCAGGGAGATGTACGGCGCGGAGCCGCCGAAGCCCGAAGCGGTGAACGCGGAACTTCTCGAAGAGAAAGTCGCGGGAGGCGGTTTTGCGGTCCGCCGCCGCTACCGCATGACTTTCCGCAAAGACAGGAGCGGCCCGGCGGTCGAATGGATGGTCTGGACGCCGCGTCACGCCAAGAAACCCGCTCCGGTCATTCTGAAACTCAACTACCGCGGCAATCAGGAGTTCGATACCGATCCTTCCGTGCCGATGATGACGGCGTGGAGCCGCGACAACAAACATACGAAGGATCACCGTGTTCTGGAATCGACCCGCGGATTCCGTCTTGATCAGAACGGCGATTCGGTGTTTCCGCTGCAGATGCTGCTCGCGCGCGGCTATGCGGTGATGACCGCCTGCTACTGCGAGGTCTCGCCCGATCCCACGCGCGGCGAAGACGATTTCCGCTATCGCCAGTGGCCGTTCGCGTACACCGGCGTCTTCTCGCTTTGGGGCGGGCGCGATCCCTGCCGCAGCGACAACATAACCTCGCTCGGAGCATGGGCGTGGGCGTTGAGCCGTGGGCTTGATCTTGCCGAGCGCATTCCCGAGATCGACGCACGGCGCAATATCGTCACCGGCTATTCGCGTCTCGCCAAGGCCGCGCTCGTGGCGGCGGCACGCGACGAACGCTTCACCGTCTGCGCTCCGGTGCAGACCGGCGGCGGCGGCTGTCCGCTCGCCAAGCGCGATTTCGGCGAGAACATCTCGACGGAATGTCTTTACTTCTCCCACTGGTATTGCGACGCATACGCGAAATACGCCGCCGAACCGTGGAAGACGATGCCTTTCGACCAGCATCTTTTCCTTGCGGCGATCGCGCCGCGCGCGCTCCTCATCTGCGGCTACGACACTTCGAAGTGGTTCGATACCGAGGGCGAGTATCTTGCGGCCAAGGCGGCGAGTCCGGCGTGGCGGCTTCACGGCTTGAAGGGGCTCCCCGACGTCGCCTACCCCGGCAACTACGAAACTTCCGCGATCGGCGACCGCTTGGGGTATGTGCGCCGCAGCGAAGGTCACGGCATTTCCGGCTACGACTGGCAGTGGATGCTCGATTTCGCCGAGCGCAATTTCGCCGGTTCCACCGGCGCGCATCTGTTTCTCGCCGGGGATTCGACGCTTGACGATTACGGCCGCCGCCACCGTCCCGGACGCGCTCCGCTCGCAAGCTGGGGAGCGACGCTTCAGGGTAAGATGCATTCCGGCAGTTTAGTGCGCACTTTCGCGAAGAGCGGAGCGTCTACCAAGAGCTTTATCGCCGACGGCCACTGGGGACGGCTCATCGAAGCGGTGCGCCCCGGCGACTTCGTGATCATTCAGTTCGGACACAACGATCAGAAGCAGACGACGCAGGAGCAGCGCAAGGTCCTTTTTGCCGCCGCCGACGGCCTGTATCGGGAGAATCTGCGCAAATTCGCTTCGGAAGTGCGCGCCAAGGGCGCGACACCGATCTTCTGCACTCCGATCGTCCGCGCGACGTTCGATAAGAGCGGAAAAAAACTTGTCGACACCACCTGGCGCAGCGGCGAAAACTGTCTCGGCTCCTATGTGCGGGCGGTTATCGAAACCGGCAAGGAACTTGGGGTCGATGTCGTTGATATGAACGCGATGACGAATGAGCTTTGCGAGCGCATCGGGCGCGACGAGGCCTACAGGTTCTACGCGATTTCCACCGGCATCGAATTCAGCCGCGACGGCGAGCCGTCGAAGGACGTCACCCATCCGGTTCCGGCCGGCGCGCAGGCGTACAGCGAACTTTTCCTCGGCGATGTGCGCCGCCGCAAGCTTCCGGTGGCAAGGTTGTTCAGGTGAGCAGACAGAAGTTTTGGTAAAATATTCTGTCAGAAGTCTGGGGGTTTTCTGCCTAACCAAGAGTAACGCCAAAAGGCGGAGAAAGGAAAGGTGTGATATGAAGAACAAGAAAACGGCAGTTCTGATGGTAATGGCGGCTTTGTGCGCCGGAGTCTGCACGGCGCGTCCGCACGGGGGACCGCACCATCACGGTCATCACAGGGTGCATCACCACCACCACGGACATCGCTATCACCGCGGCAGCGCATTCGTCGGCGGACTGGTCGGCGGCGTGGTCGGAAGCCTCGTGTACGATGCGGTGGTGCCGCGGCCGGTCGTGGTCGCGAATCCCGCGCCGGTCGTGGTTACTCCGACCCCGGTAGTGGTTAATCCCGCTCCGGTGGTGGTGACGCCGGCGCCGGTCGTGCAGACCACCAACGTCTGGGTCCCCGGCGCATATCAGGAACAGGTCCAGGCCAACGGTACGGTCGTTCGGGTGTGGGTTCCCGGGCATTACGAGCAGCGCACCGTCCAGGTGCAGTAAGAGGCGATGGCGCGCGATGTGAAAGAGCTGATGGCGAGGGTGGGGAAAATCCGCATCCTCACCAATAAGCTTGTCGACGACAGGCTTTCCGGCGACTACCATTCAACGTTCAAAGGGCAGGGCGTCGAGTTCGACGAAGTCCGTCCGTATCTCGCCGGCGACGACGTGCGCACGATCGACTGGAACGTGACGGCCAAGACCGGAGTTCCGCACATCAAGCGCTTCTCGGAAGAGCGCGAACTCACCATCCTGTTCATGGTCGACGTTTCCGGCTCGCAGAGCTACGGTTCCGTCCGCCGCTCCAAGGCCGAACTGGCGGCGGAGGTCACGGCGGTACTGGCGTTGACGGCGATCCGCAATCAGGATAAGATCGGTCTGGTGCTCTTTTCCGACCGTATCGTCAAATATATTCCGCCGCGCAAAGGGCGCGACAGCGTCATGCGGCTCGTGCGCGAAGTGCTCGCGGCGGAGGATGATGCCGTCGGCGGGACCGACATCTCCGAGGCGCTGCGCTTCCTGAGCGCGGTGCAGAAGCGCCGGGCGGTAGTTTTTCTGGTTTCGGATTTCATGGGCGGCGGCGATTTCGACAAACTGCTGAAGGCGTCGGCGCGTCGGCACGACATGGTATGCGTGCCGGTTTCCGATCCGGCGGAATATGCGCTTCCCGACGTCGGTCTGGTCGAATTGGAGGATCCCGAAAGCGGAGCTTTGACGCTTGTGGACACTTCAAGCGGAGCCGTTCGCCGCAGTTTTTCGGAACAGGCGGAGAAGAGCCGCGCTGAACTTGCGAGATTCTTCGCCCGCAACGGAATCGACACGCTGACGGTTTCGACCGATCGTCCGTACATCGACGAAGTAAGGTCTTTGTTTAAGCGGAGGGCCCGCAAGAGATGATTCCGTTTGCACTTATCGCGGCGGTTCTGACCGAATTCTCCGGCGACGGGGTGGAGTTCAAGCTTGAGAGCGGGACCTCCGTCATCGATCCCGCGCGCAGCGTTTTTCTGCGCATGGAGCTTAAGACCGCGAAAGGCGTCGCGGCGGTCGTGCCGGATCTGCGCGATCGGACGGTCGGGTTTTCGCTCGTGGAGGATTTCGCCGATCCCGAGCGGAAAGCGGCCGACGGGACGCTCACGAGGACGGTCAACTGGAAACTGGTGCCCGAGCCTTGCGCCGAGGTCTACAAGATAAAGCCATTCGCCGTCGCGGGAAGAATCGCGGGGCCGGTGTATTTCGGGAATCCGCCGCCGCCGGAGGCGGTCACGGGGGCGATGGAAGTCGATCCGGAAAAGGATATTCCGCCTTTAAGCTGGAAACTTGTCGGCCGGATATCCGCGGCGCTGGCCGCGTTTGCCGCCGCGGTCGCTTCGGTGTGGTTCGCGCTGCGCCTGCTGGCGAGAAAGATCCGCGAGCACCGGATGAGTCCGATCGAGCGGGCATGGGTTGAGCTTGACCGCCTTCTGGGCAAGGGGCTTCCCGGACGCGGGAGGTACAAGGATTTCTACGTCGAACTTACGATGGTGGTGCGACGTTACATTCAGCGCAAATACGGCATCAGGGCGCCGCACATGACGACCGAGGAATTTCTGCGCGAGGCGAAGCCCTCGGATGAACTGCGGCGTTTTCTCGAATCGGCCGACATGGTGAAGTTCGCCGGCGTGGAGGCGACGCCGGAAATGGCCGACGAGGCGACCGACAGCGCGCGGGATTATCTCAGACGGGACGACAGAGACGGCATTGCAGAGAAGCAAGGATGAAAGCGGGAATGAAATCGGTTGATGATATGAATGAGAGCGGAAGAATAGCGTTTCTTGATTATCTGCGGGTCATGGCGTGCTTCATGGTCATGGCGATCCACGCCTCGGAGCCGTTCTATCTGGCGGTGGAGGGCGGCAGCGTGGTGACGAAAATCGCTTCCCGATCGGATGCGCTCTGCATAACGGTCGTGGAATGTCTCTGCCGGGTCTGTGTGCCGCTTTTCGTGATGGCCTCAAGTTATCTTCTTTTTCCGCTGACGAAACCTGCCGGCGAATTTTTCCGGCGGAGGCTGGCGCGCATCGTTGTGCCGTTTGCCGTCTGGTCCGTGGCCTATGTGTGGTATTTCGGCGGGGACTGGGGGCGCATGGCGTTCAATTTTCCCGATGCCGGCGGACATCTCTGGTTCGTGCCCATGCTGCTCGGGCTGTATCTGCTGATGCCGCTCCTTTCCCCCTGGGCGGAGAAGGCCGGCGAAAAGGAACTCCGTATCTGGCTCGCCCTGTGGGCGGTGACCACGACTTTCCCTTTTGTCCGCAGAATCTGGGGAGCGTTGTACGGAGAACCTTCGTTCGGCGCGATTCCCTATCTCTGGGGCGAGTGCCCATGGAACATGTTCGGCACGTTCCATTACGTAAGCGGCTTTTTCGGCTATGTCCTTCTCGGGCATTATTTCCGGCGGTTCGTTCCGGAATTGTCATGGGGAAAAACGCTTTGCGTCGCGCTGCCGATGTGGGCCGCCGGCGCGGCGGTCATAGGCGGCGGATTCTACGCGCGGGTTCCGGAGTGCCCGTTCGTCAGACCTTACGCGTTCGCCGTCGATCTTGAGATGAGCATCGAGTACTGTTCCTCCGGGGTGGCTCTCGCCGTCGCCGGCGCATTCATGATCTTGCGGAAGTGCAACGGCGCGGGTTTTTTCCACGCGAGGATCGTCAGGCCGGTTTCCGAGGCCAGTTACGGAACGTATCTTCTGCATATGTTCGTCCTGTTGCCGGTCTTTGCGTATTTCCGGCCGAAGTTTCCGACTCCGCTGGCGATCGCCGCCACGGCGGTTTCGTCCTTCGTTCTGTCTTCCTGCATATCGATCGCCGTGAGAAAGGTGCCGATGCTCGGCCGCTGGATCTGCGGCTGAATGAAGGCTGCCTGAACGTGCTCGGTCGCGAATGAAGAGGTGAAGATGCGCTTTACAGATCCGAGCGTAGTTGGTAGACTGTACCCGTTGTGGATGGCTGGATAGACATACAGGCCGACCCCGCGCATGTGAAGCGGGAGCGGGAGAAGGCGCGGGCTCTGCGCAAAACCGATTGGTGGCGCGCGAAGATCGCCGCCGGCGTGTGCCATTACTGCGGGCTGAACGTGGGAGCCGGGAATCTGACGCTCGATCACGTCCTGCCGGTTGCCCGCGGCGGCAGATCTACCCGCGGCAACTGCGTTCCCTGCTGCAAGGAATGCAATTCGCGTAAAAAGGCGTACACCCCGGCAGAGCAGGTGCTCGCCCGGCTGTTCCCCGAGGAGAATGCGCGGTGACGGTTCTGGGCATTGACACTTCGCTCAGGTCTTCGGGCTACGGAATTCTTTCGGTGGAAGGTTCGCGGATGCGTCCGCTCGCCTGCGGTACGATAAAGAATCCGCCGAAGGAACCGCTTTCCGGATGTCTGCGCAACATCCACGACACCGTGGCCGCGCTGATTGCGGAATACCGGCCGGACGTGCTGTCCATCGAATCGGTGATCTACGGCAAGAACGCCGGCACCATGCTCGTGCTCGGCGAAGCGCGCGGCGCGGTCATCACCGCGGCGGCGGCGCGGGGACTGCCGATCTACGAATACGAACCGCGACGGATGAAGAAAGCCCTCTGCGGCAACGGGCTTGCGGAAAAAGGGCAGATACAGCGCATGGTGAAAACGCTCCTCTCGCTGCCGGAGCTGCCGCAGAACGACGCGGCCGACGCCTTGGGGCTCGCCATCTGCCATGTTCATTCCAATTCGCTGATTTCGCAGGGAAGTCCGATATGAGCAAACTTCATGTGGTGGCGACGCCGATCGGCAATCTGGGCGACTTGAGCCCGCGCGGACTGGAGGCGCTGAAAAACGCTTCGCTCATAGCCTGCGAAGACACGCGCCGCACCTGGGCGCTGCTGACGCATTTCGGCATTCCGCGCCCGGAGATGATTTCCTACCGGCAGGGAAACGAAGAGAAACTGACCGAACGGATAATCGCCGCCGTGCGTTCAGGCTCGGAGGTCGCGCTCTGCTCCGACGGCGGCTATCCCGGAATTTCCGATCCCGGCTACCGGCTCATCCGCGCCTGCGCAAAGGACGGCGTTCCCTATGAAATAGTCCCGGGGCCGAGCGCGGCGACGGTGGCCTTGCTCATGAGCGGACTTTCCACGAGCTCTTTCACGTTCCGCGGGTTTCCGCCGCGGGGACCGGGGGCGCTGCGCAACTGGTTCGCCGAGGACCGCGACAGGGAGCACACGCTTATATGCTACGAGTCGCCGTTCAGGGTCGGCGCGACGCTGCAGGCCGCTTTCGAGGTGCTCGGAGACCGTGAAGCCGCCGTCTGCATGGAACTTACCAAGCTTCACGAACGGGTCTCCCGCGGCTATCTTTCGGATCTTGCCGCGGAGTTCAGAGACGCCAAGATCAAGGGCGAGGTCGCCATCGTGATCGCCGGCGGCAATCCAAAGTTCGCAAGATCATGCACGCAAGCATAGCCGATGTCATAGCGGATACCGCGCAGAACTCGATCGAAGCGGGAGCGAAAAACATCACGGTCCGTCTCGTGGAGGACGGCGTGCACGTGGCCGTGTCCATAGAAGACGACGGCAAGGGCATGGATGAGGATACGCGCCGGCGGGTGTTCGATCCTTTTTTCACCGAGGCCGGCAAACATGACCGTCGCAGAGTGGGATTGGGGCTGCCGATTCTGAAGCAGCTTTGCGAGGCCACCGGCGGGGAGATGGAACTTGAATCCGAAAAAGGGGTCGGCACCCGTCTCAGGTACCGCTTCGAGGCCGGGCATCTCGATCTTCCGCCGATGGGGAATGTCGCCGCAATGACGCTTGCGCTTTTCAACTATCCCGGAGATTTCGAACTCGTCTTCACCCATCGCCGGCTGTCCCGCGAATATTCGATCTCCCGTTCCGAACTTGCCGATGCCGTCGGCTCGCTCGATTCGGCGGATTCGCTCGCTATGGCGAGGGAATTTCTCGAAAGCCAGGAAGAGGATCTGAAGGCGGAGTGAAAGTGCTTCTCCATACGTGTTGCGGACCGTGCGCGAGCGCCTGCGTGCCCCGGCTCAGGGAGGAGGGGCACGAAGTCACGATGTTCTATTCCAATTCCAACATCGATTCGTCCGAAGAGTTCGAAAAACGGCTTGCCGGAGCGCGCCGTCTCGCCGAGGCCGATGCGGTCGAACTCGTCGCCGACGGCTACGATCACGGAGACTGGCTGAAGAACGTCGCCGCCGGATTGGAGGATGCGCCGGAGCGGGGCGAGCGCTGCGCCGGATGCTTCCGCTACAATCTGGCGCGGACGGCGGCTTACGCCGCCGCGCACGGCTACGACGCTTTCGCGACCTCGCTCACGGTAAGCCCGCACAAGGTTTCCCGGGTCATCTTCGAAGCGTCCGCCGACAAACGCTTTCTCAAGGCGGATTTCAAGAAGCGCGACGGTTTCAGGACGAGTCTCGAACGCTCCGCCGAACTCGGGCTGTACCGTCAGGATTATTGCGGCTGCGAGTTCTCCCGTCCGCGGAACGGCGGTGTTCGTATGCGGGCAGAACAGAAAAGAGGTGAAAAATGACGGTGAAGTCAGTGGAAAAAGCGCGGCGCGTGTCGATGTCCGCCGTTTTGTGTCTGGTGATGCTGCCGTTTGCGCGGTATTCCCCCGCGTCGGACGGGATCGGCGGCGTTCGGCTCAAGGGATATCTCGGCGGTCGTCTGGACGCGATGATCGAGCGGCATGTGGCCGGAACGGACGTTGATTACATAACCGAAACGTTCTTCGAAAAAGCCGAACGCAGAGGTTGGTGGCAGACCGAGTTCTGGGGAAAGTTCATGCATGCGGCGGTGCCGTATCTCGAATATGCGCCGACGGAGAAACTGCGTGATTCCGTCGAGCGCGGGCTCGAGCGCGTGCTTTCCTCCCAGGAAGCTTCCGGCTATATCGGCAACTACCCCGATGAACTGCGCTGCGGGGAAGGATGGGACGTATGGGGGATGAAATACACGATGATGGGGCTTTTGCACCATTATGACGGGGAACGGGGAACGGAGAACGGGAAGCGGGCGCTTGAAGCCTGCCGACGCCTCTGCGACTACGTCATCGGCGAACTCGGTCCGGGAGGAAAGCGCGGCCGCGAACTCTGGCAGACCGGCAACTGGTCGGGTTACGCGAGTTCTTCGATTCTCGAGCCGGTCGTATGGCTTTACAGGCGCACGCGCGAACGGAAATATCTCGATTTCGCGGCTTATATCGTAAAGGGGATGACCGAGCCCGCGTCCGGGCCGAGGCTTCTGGATCTCGCGCTCAGGGGAGTTTCGGTCGCGGATCGCAACGGATACGGCAATGCCGCCGACGAGAGCGGAAATTACGTCATGAAACACAGCCGCCTCAAGGCGTATGAAATGATGAGCTGCTATCAGGGGCTTCTCGAATACTGCGAGGTCGCGGGCCGCAGGGATCTTCTCTCGGCGGCGATCGCGACCGCTGAGGACATAGCCGGAGAAGAGGTCAATCTCGCAGGCGGCTGCGCGGCGTCGGAACGCTGGTTCCACGGCGCGCGCAAACAGCATCTTCCCTACGCGAGTCTGCAGGAAACATGCGTCACGACGACATGGATGCGTTTCTGCGAAAAACTTCTCGATCTGACCGGCGAGACGGTATGGGCGGACCGGATCGAGCGCACGTTCTACAACGCCTACCTTGCGGCGATGAAAGCCGACGGTTCGTCTTTCGCCGCCTACACTCCGCTTTCCGGCAACCGCTGGAGCGGCATGCACCACTGCTATATGCATACGGATTGCTGCACCGCGAACGGTCCGCGCGGTTTCCTCTGTTTTCTCCGGAAGTTTTTCCGCATGAAAGACGGAGATGCCGTTTTCAATTTCTACGCTTCGGCGACCGTCAGGGGAAAGCGCGCCGACGGCTCGCCCGTTTCCTTCGAAATGTATTCGCTCTATCCCCGTTCGGACCATGTGCGCATCGTCAGCCGTACAGAGGGGCGTCTTGCCGCGAAGTTCCGCATCCCGGCCTGGAGCGCCGCAACTTCCGTAAAACTCAACGGCGAGGAACTCGCCGGCGTCAAGGCGGGAACGTATTTTGGAATCGACCGCGAGTGGCGGCTCGGCGACATCGTGGAGATGCGCTTTGAAATGCCGGTCGTCGCGCACGTTCTCGATCATCATGTGGCCTTTACGCGCGGGCCCGTGCTGCTCGCCCGCGACAACCGTTTTGCCGACGGAGACATGACCGAACCTTTCCGGAGCGGGACGGTCGGCGACGGCCGGCGGATGGACGGCTTCGCCGCGGTGCGGACTCCGTCCGAAGCGATGTGGATGGCGTTTTCGGCGACATTGCCTATCGGCTCGCACCATGAAAACCGCGAAGCTGCGCTGCCGAGCACGGTTTTCTTCTGCGATTTCGCTTCGGCCGGAAACGCCTGGACGCGCACGAACGGATATCGGACGTGGTTTCCGGTGGAATACGTATTCAATGAATGAAAGGAAATCGCGAGGCTGAAAAAATCATGTTTGCGCGGCGGTGAATGCCGTCGGGGTTAGTGTTTGACGGCGGATTGGTAATCGGTTACTCGGATGTGCAACTGTACAACAGTTGCACATCCGACAACACAAAAACGAAGTGTCAACTTTAAGCGGGGACTTGACATTGGCATTGCATTTCGTAAGGTAAAATGATATTATTGGGTTGAATTTCGTAAAGGAGCCTTATGAAATACATAGATAGAACGATAGACCTACTTTTGAGCGAGTGGCGGGAGACAGCCAAGCGCAAGCCTATTTTGCTGCGAGGAGCGCGACAGGTCGGCAAAACTTCGTCCGTTCGGCATCTTTCCGAGTCGTTTGAAGAATATGTAGAAGTCAATTTTGAGTTGGATATTGACGTGTGTCGCGTTTTTGAGACTGTGCGCGATCCGCAGGAAATATGCCGGCAGATTTCGCTGTTAAAAAATAGCGTGATTGAACCTGGGCGTACGCTTCTATTCCTTGATGAGATTCAGGCGTGTCCTGACGCGATTGAAGCCTTGAGGTTTTTTTATGAAAAGATGCCTGAACTTCATGTGATCGCTGCAGGATCGCTTCTGGAATTCGCCTTGCGTGATTTGCCCTCGTTCGGGGTTGGCCGTATCCGTTCGATTTTCATGTATCCGCTTACATTCAACGAGTTTCTTCATGCGCAGGGGGAGGATATTCTTGCGTCTGCGATTAACGAAGCTTCAAAAGAAAAACCATTGCCCGATGCTGTTCATAAAAAAACATTGGGGTTGTTGTCTGTTTTTACAGCGATAGGCGGTATGCCGGAGTCTGTTGCGACATATTGCGAAACTAAGCGGATAACGGCCTGCCATGCCGTTCTTGACGATATTCTCGTTTCGCTCTACGGGGATTTTTCGAAGTATCATACACGCATGGATGTCTCGCGCATCCGTTCGGTTTTCGCGTCTGTCATCCGTCAAACCGGCGGCAAGTTTGTGTTTGCCCATGCGAGTGAAGGGGCGAACAGCGCACAGGTGCGTGAATGTCTTTCGCTTTTAACTTTGGCCGGTCTTGTTTTCCCGGTTACGCATACTTCTGCGCAAGGCCTTCCTCTTGCTGCAGAGACAAATCAGAAGTTTCAGAAATATCTTATCTTCGATACGGGGATTTATCTGCGCTTTTTGAGGACCGATCTTGCAACAGTTGTCGGACCGACAAGCGTAGATGTGATGAATCGCGGCGCTCTTGCCGAATTGCTGGCGGGACTGGAACTTGTCAAGGCGTTTGAACCGTCTTACCCTGCGGAACTTTATTATTGGCAGCGCGAGAAACGCGGCGCGCAGGCGGAGGTTGATTATGTGGCGCAGAAGGGCGAGGATATTGTTGCGATTGAAGTGAAGTCCGGGGTAAAAGGATCGATGCGCAGTCTGGACGTCTTTATGGGCGAGCATCCTCATGCCAAAGGAATGCGAACTTCGGCGGAAAACTTCGGTCAGGTGGGAAATGTTGATATAGTGCCGATTTATGCGCTCGGACAAATCTGGCGCAACGGCAATGCGACGCGATGAGGACAGATCGTCCTGCAAATGGTTTCAAAAGGCCCGGAAGGCGGAAAATGAGAATGAACACAATACAATCGAAATATGATAAAATGTCCGTTGTCAAGCGAAGGACTGCGGCGATCTTGAAAGAAGCTCTCGCCACCCCCTAAGCGGACAGATATATAAAGATCGCGTAACCACGCGGACTTGCTCGTTCGGTTGAAACGACCAAAATTTTCAGAAGAGCGAACATGTCTTGCGAGGGGCGCGCTGTATGGCACATGCATGTGCCGGGCGTGTCATCTTGCACCCATGTTTTCTTCAGGGCTTTGGTCGGCCTCAACCGAGAGCACGGGTGAAGGAGGCACGCCCGCTCTTTTGTCTCCAAGCGAAATGGAGATAAAAGATGAAGTCGATGAAAATCGGAATTGGCGCGGCATCTCTGCTATTGGTGGCGGCGGGCTGCAAGACGACAACTGTAACCAGTATCCCTGGTGCCAGTGTTAAACATGATCAAATAACAAGTTCTGCTCCTGCGCAAGTTGACACCTGGTTTTGGAACTGGTGGTTTACAAACGGTAAAAACATAACTGTTTCAAAGGATGGCTATGCGCAGAAGTCTGTCAGGCTCTCGTTTGCAACGCCCGCAACGATCAATGTAAATCTTGACAGAAAGTTTAATGTCACGGCTAACGAACAGGGTGCGACAGTTTATGTCGATGGTGTAGCAAAAGGCAAGACGCCGCTCAAAGGCGTTGCAATCAATGACAGCGGCAGTTCGGTCGTGTCGGTCAAGAAACAAGGCTGGCTCGAAGCAAAGATGACTCCGAATCCTGAAACGCCCACAGATATCAATCTTGTTATGGATCAGGACGGTTCCGGACGCCGACTTCTTGAACTGATGCCGACACAGAACGGCGTGAGTATCCGTACGACGCCTATCTTCTCCGATACGGAAGTTGGCGAAAACTCTCCGAACGTTTCTTCGGTCAAGCGAGTTACCTCTGCGCCGCAGACTGAATACATTCAGGAT